>JAYSTZ010000005.1:0-2185 GCA_043719365.1 Verrucomicrobiaceae bacterium
CCTCGCCAATGACCACTTCGCCGCAGATATCCACGAGGTCGAACACGCCGAAGATCGCGTCGCATGCTGCCTTGTCGGCCTTTTCCTTTTCGCCGCGGCCCAACCATGACAGGGAATTCAGCGCTGCATTCTCGGTGGCCCGGACGAACTCAAACTCGATGGTGCGCTCGGGGTCCGTCATGGAAAGTGAATGTGAAGACATGACACGGTTGTGGCGATGGAACAGCACTTCGTCAAACGACGATTGCCTCCGCGGTGCCGTGGTGCGAAGCTCAGAGCATGCCGCACCAAGAACATCCGCTTTCCGAAACCACCATCCTTGGAGCGCAGACCCGTCTTCGTAAAATCTCCGCCGCTGAGTGTCCGTCGCTGGCCAATCGCCATATCGCGCATGTCGCCGTCGCAAATGCGGCGTCGCCTTTCGAGATGGTCCGGCTCGACCTCTCCGGCACTTACATGCTCGCGTGTTTCGGCGGAAGCGGCCGCATTTTGCTCGATGGCCGGTGGCAGGCCGTGAAGGCGGGCTGGGCCACGGTCGCGCCTCCCCATGTGCTCCTCGCATTTCGCGCGGACCCTGGGAAAACGTGGGACATCGCCTGGGTGCGCTACCTGCAACCGGCGGATCAAAAACCCGTCATGTCCAGCAGTTCGCCGGCTCTGGCGAAGTTCGACCCGGAGCCGCTCCGCCACGCGGTGCTGGGGCTTTGGCACGAGATGCAGAGCCGCACCGCTCCCTCTGCGCTCGTTCATTGGGTTGAAGTCATCCACTATTACGTCGCCAGCTTTGCGCGCCCTTGGCAGATGGACGACCGCCTCGGCAGCCTCTGGGAGCACGTCGCGGTGCGGCTTGAGGAAGAATGGACGCTCGATCGCCTCACATCCTTCAGCCACACGAGCAGCGAGCACCTCCGCCGACTCTGCCGACGGGAGATGGGCCGCTCGCCGATGAACCAAGTCATCTACCTCCGCATGCAGTCCGCCGCAAAACTACTCGCGGACACGGACATGAAAGTCGAAGTCATCGCCCACAAAGTCGGATACCAGAACGCATTCGTCTTCTCAAACACCTTCAAGAAATGGGTCGGCTGGCGCCCGAGCGAATACCGATCGAGACACCGGAATTGAGCTCGCCCCGGCGGGTGAAATTCAAGCCGGCACGAGTCCATCGCACACGAATCAATCGCGCGCCGCGGAACGTGGCAAAACTGTCACCCGTTCACCGCTTGGAAATTGATAATCACCTCTTGACGCGCTGTCGCGATAGGACTATCCGAACGCACCCGCGAATCTGATTCGCTTCTACATTTCACCCGAACAACAACATCCGCCAAGTAATTCTGCCGATCCATGAAAACCCGCGCTCTCAAACAAACCCGCATCACCCGTAGCTTCATCGCCTCGCTTTCACGCTCGCTTGCGCTCGCAACGCTAGTGTAGTCCGTCAAACAGAGCGTAACTTATCGAGTTTGGCGCGGGCGCGCTTCACTTTCTCAAGGATATCGTCGGCGCGCGCGGTCCAAATGAGAGGCTTGGGATTGGCGTTGTGGACATCGAGATAAGCCTCGATCGCCGCAATGAGATCGGCCTCGGAGTGGAATATACCGCGCCGGATCCGGTTGACAGTCAGATCCCGGAAGAAGCGCTCCACCATGTTGAGCCATGACGCACTGGTCGGTGTGAAATGAAAATGGAAACGCGGATTGCGCTTTTGCCAGGCCTGAACTTTGGCGTGTTTGTGCGTGGCATAGTTGTCGCAAATCACGTGGACTTGCCTCCCTCCAGGTGCCGCCGTCTTGACCAAATTCAGAAATCGGATCCATTCCTGATGCCGGTGTTTTTTCATACACGTGCCGATGACTTTTCCGGTGGCAACGTTCAGCGCGGCAAAGAGTGAAGTGGTCCCGTTGCGTTTGTAATCATGCGTCATCGTCGCCGCCCGCCCTTTCTTGAGCGGAAGTCCCGGCTGGGTGCGATCCAGCGCCTGGATTTGACTCTTTTCATCGCAGGAAAATACGAGCGCATGCTCGGGCGGGTTGAGATAGAGCCCTACGATGGCTTCGAGCTTCTCGGTAAACTGTTTGTCGTTGGAGAGTTTAAAGGTGCGGCTCAAATGAGGCTTCAGTCCATTGGCTTTCCATATCCTGCCAATGGTTGAATCACTCATCCCGCTGGCTGCGGCCATCGT
>JAYSTZ010000041.1:0-2118 GCA_043719365.1 Verrucomicrobiaceae bacterium
CCACATCCTGACCCTCCTCCACATCCCATTGCACTTTGGTGACCCCGGGAACGTCCGCGTGGGACGCAGCCGTGTTCGCGACCACTAATTTATGAGACCCCTCGGCGTGCTTGAAAAAATAAAAGATGCCCTCCTCCTCCATGAGACGGCACGCAAAATTAAAATCCGTCTCACGGTACTGCACACAGTAGTCCCGAGGTTCAAATGTCCCCTCGATCTTGTATTCCACATCCAGTCCCGCGAGCACCTTCTTTAAAATGTCCGGCACACTCAACTGCTGAAAGATGCGGCTCTGCGCTACACGCGTCGTCAGCCAGAACTTCGGCACGATCTCCGCACGGAAGCTGGTGAACTCCTTATCGCGCCCCCCCTGCTGGAAACGATGGCAGATGCCCGAGAAAAAGCGGTACTCCGGAGCCGTGCTTTTCGCATCCGCAGGCTGCATCAGCATCTTCACCGTCAGTTCCTGCCCGAGCACCTGATCGAACTTGATATCCTTCGCACGGATATTCGGCACGATCAGATCGAGCCGGAAGCTGAAGAGCCCGCTGATCTGTTCCGTCCCCTCAAAGCCCACCAGCAAGAGCTTATCGGGTCCTAGGGGGCTGGATACCGACATCGGTCGGTTCGCTTGTTTATACTCGTCGGCCATAGTGTTGTGGAGTGATGGCGGAAAGCATTCCCGGCTGGGCTCCGGGACACCCTCTCCTCCGCAGGATGATGAGTTCTCCACCCACGAATGCAATCGAAACTTTTGGAGTAACGCGACGGACTCCGAAATATTCCCAGCCGAACTGACGCACAGACGCACGACCGGCCTTTCAACTGCACAGAATCCCGTTGCCAAGCCTGTGAGCCGTGCTATTCCCCGCACCACATCTCACCCATCATGGCAAACATTCTCGACTCCAAACAAATCAAGGCCGCACTCAAGGATCTCCCCGAATGGGAACTCGAAAAAAACGCGATCGAGCGCACCTTTGAATTCGATGACTTTGCAGGGTCCATTGACTTCGTGAATGGCGTCGCGGAACTCGCGGAAGAGAACGACCATCACCCGGACATCGACATCCGCTACGCGAAGGTGCGCATCATCCTCTCGACCCACAGCAAGGGTGGTCTCACCGAACTCGACTTCGAACTTGCCGAGCGGATCGGCAATCTCGTGGATGCCTAGCCCGGAGCCGGGCGGCACTTGGAAAACGGCCAGTGCGGTGATCGTCATCGCGTTCGCCATCGCCATCTGCTGGTTCGTGGAATGGCGCAGCGCGCCTCCGCCACCTCCACCAGTGGTGCTGCCATATGATCCTCCGGGGCAGCCTGCGGCGAAATAGCGCGCACGCCGATCTTCCTCCGTGAACTGGCAGCAACTCCTCTCCGCAGACCGCCTCGGCCGCACGAAGCCCGGCTATCGCGAACCCGCGCGCTCCGACTTTCAGCGCGACAGCGACCGCATCATCTTCTCATCCGCATTCCGCCGGATGCAGGACAAGACGCAGGTCTTCCCTCTCGCGGAAAATGACTTTGCCCGCACGCGGCTCACGCACTCGCTCGAAGTCGCAAGCGTGGGGCGTTCGCTCGGCACGAGAGTCGGCGCGGAGATCTGCGCGCGCCACGGACTCGGGAAGGACGGGCTGCATCCGTCGGACTTCGGCGCGATCGTCCATGCTGCGGCGCTCGGGCACGACCTTGGGAATCCCCCCTTCGGCCACAGCGGTGAGGATGCGATCCAGCATTGGTTCACGAGCGACAGTCCTCACGCACGCGCCGCGCGTACCGGACTGGGCCAAACAGAGGTCGCAGACATCGAGCGCTACGAAGGCAACGCGCAGGGCTTCCGCATTCTCACGCGCCTGCAGATGCCGGACAATCCAGGCGGCCTTCAGCTCACGAGCGCGACACTCGGGGCGTTCACTAAATATCCGCACGCCTCGCTCATCGGCGCGGTGCCGCACACTGGCACGAGTCTTAAAAAATTTGGCTACTTTCAGAGCGAGCGCGAGCATTTCGCAGAGGTCGCCGGACATTGCGGGCTCATCCAGCGCGCGCCGGAATGCTGGGCGCGGCATCCGCTCGCATTCCTCGTCGAGGCTGCGGACGACATCTGCTACCGGCTCG
>JAYSTZ010000401.1:0-8801 GCA_043719365.1 Verrucomicrobiaceae bacterium
GGCGGAGGAACATCGCTCGCGGAAGGCGGAGCCGCAATCGTCCTTTCGCTCGACGGAAATTCCACAAAACTCACGACGACTCCCGGCCAAACCATCCCCAACCGCCGACACGCCACCGCCGCCCTGCGCGCAAGCATTGAGGCACTCGGCGGTCCTGCGCCCGACCACATTGTCGATGGCGCAAACGGCACCTGGATCGACGCCTCATTCGCGGAATTCAGTCCGGTCGATCGCCGTATTTCCCCGAAAGCGAACATTGGCGAAGCCATCGGAGCATCGGCCCTCCAGCAAGTCGTCCTCGCAGCGACGCTTGCAGGACGAACGCTTGTTCCGGCGCTGGGTTGGAATCAGCAGGCAGCGGCGGCAATCGTTGAGGCATAGATGCACGGCGGGGGAAAACATTCGTCACGCCCCCGCATCCTGTGGCACTGAATAGCGTAGTGAAACTATCCACCATCGCAGCAACACTCGCCGAACTCGGAGCGAAGCCGACGCAGAGCCTCGGCCAGAATTTCTTGCACGACCAGAACTTGGCGCGCTGGATCGTCGATCAAGTGGGCATCGGCGAAGGAGAGCCGTGGCTGGAAATTGGTCCGGGACTTGGAGCGCTCACCGAGTATGCGCTGGAGCGCTCGAAGAACGGCATCCTTCTCGAAAAGGACGACCGCATTATCGAATGGCTGCGAAGGCAGTTCCCGGCGCTCGATTTAGTACACGGAGACGCGCTGGAGTTTAATCCGCGGGAACTGTTCGAGCGCGGACCGGTGAAGGTGTTTGGCAATCTTCCGTATTACGTTTCCAGCCAGCTCATGTTCCTCTTTGCCTCGGAGCCGAGCCCTGCCAGCGGGATGGTCTTCACGCTCCAGCGCGAACTTGCGGAGCGCATGTGCGCGAAGCCGGGCACGAAGGAATACGGCGCAATCACCATCCTCATCGGGCGGCGATGGAAGGCGAAGCTCCTGCGGCTGTTGCCGCCGCATCTTTTTACACCCGTGCCAAAGGTCGAGTCCGCAGTCATCAGCCTCACACCGCGCGACGACGGCGCGCTGCCGGAGTGTGATGGAGCGCTGTTCACGAAGTTGGTGAAAGCCGCATTCAGCCAGCGGCGGAAGCAAATGAAGAAGCTCCTTCAGCTCGAACACTGGACGGAACTCTGCGCCGCCGTCGGCATTCCGGAAACCGCACGCGCTGAAGAATTGAGTCTGGCGCAATGGGTGACGCTGACGAACTTCGCCGCTGGCGCAACTGCGGACCATTCGACCAAGGCACAGGATTTAACCGGCGAGATTTTCGATGTCGTGGATGAGAACGATCACGTGGTCGGCCAACGCCCACGCGGCGAAGTGCATCGCGAGAAACTCCGGCACCGCGCGGTCCACATTTTCATCTTCAACAAACGCGGCGAGCTTTTCCTCCAGCGTCGTTCGCAATGGAAGGACATGCATCCCCGGGACTGGGACTCCAGCGCGGCCGGGCACGTGAACTCCGGCGACCATTACGCCGACACGGCACCGCGCGAACTGGAAGAAGAACTCGGGGTGAGCGCACCGCTTGCGGAGATCGGCTCCGTTTCCGCGTGTGCGGACACGGGCTGGGAGTTTGTGAAAATCTATCGTGGGGAGCATGAAGGTCCGTTCCGTCTGCCGCCTGCCGAGATCGAATGCGGCGGCTTTTTCACTCTCGAACAAATCGACCGCTGGATCGCGGCGCGTCCCGGCGATTTCGCCAATGGATTCCTGGAATGCTTTAAAACCGTGCGTCAGCGACTGGCATGAAGATTTCGGCCTACGAGCTTGCACGCGTGGTGATTGTCCAGACGCCGCTATGAATGTAGCCGTCATCATCCGATTCAAAAACAGCGCAGCCACACTGCCGGCAGTGCTCACCGCGCTCGCCGCACAGACGCTGAAGCCCGCTCAAATGATCGGCGTGGATACCGGCAGCACCGACGGCTCCGACTCACTCATCCTAAAGGCAGGCGGCACTGTCGTCCGCTGGGAAGAGGCATACCACCACGCTCGTTGCCTGAACTTCGGAATCTCGAAATGCACCGAGGATGCGGTCTTGATTCTCAGCTCCCACACCGTGCTGCATGATCCGACGACGCTTGCTTCGATGCTTGATGCGCTAAAGCTCAAGGGCACCGCGTGCGTGAGCGGGAAATGGAAAATGCGGGACGACTGGAGCGACGCGATCACATGGCCGGAACTGGAGCGCACCGGGCTTCGCTTTTGCTCCATTTACTCAAACAGCTTCGGCATGATCCGGCGGGAGCTTTGGGAGCAGTGCAAATTCGACGAATCCATCGTGACGATGGAGGACTATGCGTGGGCGCTGGAGCAGGTGCGCGCGGGGCATACGTGCCGACGGCTGGAATTCCGGTTCAGCTACCAGCGGAGTGCGCACAATCGTGACTACTCATTCGCCGCGGTCACCTTTCACCTCGCACGGCGACACGGGCTTCGTGTCGGCTGGCTCGGGAGGAAAGCGACTGTCGCCGCGATTGCGCGGGGTATTCTGCGTCGGGGCAAAGTATCTCTCAAGACGCACATCGGGCGCTTGAAGGCGAGCTTCTCTAAGGCTTGTCCTTCGGCGGAGCGGTAGGCTCCAACCGGGAGGCGAGCCACTTGGCAGCAAGGTCGCCGAGAAACGGTTTTGCAAGCCCGCCGGCAAATTTCAACACACCCCACGCGGCACCCAGCTTCCCGGTCGCGCCGCTCGCATGATCGACGAAAACCGGCGTTTTTCTCGCAGGCAACTTCGCGAGCAACAGCCCGAAAAGCGCGGCTCCTCCGAGCCAGGTCGGCCTGTGCTTTTTGAAGCTTTCTTTCACACGCGCTGACACGTCGAATTTCCGCCGCACGTCCTCACCCGCTTCACGCAACGAGGCTCCCGTTTTGTCAATCTTTGCGCGGGCGGCGTCGAGCTCCGCTATGAGCGCTGCTTTATCGTAATCGTTCATGCTTTCTCTTTTTCCAGCCATTCACGGTCTTTTTGAAACTCTGCTGTCGTGAGCGGGAAAAATCCTTTCCCTCCGCGCAAACGCAGCCCCAGTCCGAGCGCTACAGCCACGGCGAAATGCACCGCCGCCATGATCAGCGACGCCCAAATCCACCCATACTCGCCCAGGGCCCGCGCGAGTAAAAAGACCACAGCCAGACAAAGAAAGAGCCACCCGAAGATCGCGACAAAAAGCGCCCCGCCCGCGAGCAGGAGGACTTTCCCCGCTTCCACGGAAGCGTCCTTTCCCTCCAGCGATGCCAGGCGGAACCGCGCGGATGCATACCCCGCACACGCCGCAAAGAACGCACGCAAGGGCCGGACGATCCCCGCCGTCTCCGCTTCCGGCGTTTGCTCGGGTTGCGCCATTGCCTTCTACTTCCGGCAGAGCAGACCGATGACAAAACCCACGCCCACTGCGGCGAGCACGCTCTTGGCCGGGTGCTTCCGGACGTAATGCTCCGCATCCTCCTGCCAGTCGCGCGCCATCCCCTTCCATTCGCCCGCGACCTCGCTGGCGCGGTCTTTGATCTCCCGCGCAGCGTCCGCTGCGGCATCACGCACGTCAGCCGCTGCTGCGCGCAAGTGATCCTGTGAGGATTCCAGGTGGTGTTTGCTGTCGTCGGATTTTGCTGATGTGTCGCTCATTTTTGCCGGAAGATTATACGGGCTTTCGTCAGGTCGTAAGGAGAAAGTTCAAGTTCCACTTTATCGCCGGGAATAATGCGGATGAAGTTCTTGCGCATCTTTCCGGAAATGTGCGCCAAGAGCGTATGCCCGTTGGTCAATTCCACACGGAACATCGTCCCGGGGAGCACTTCTTTTACGATGCCCGTCTGCTGGATTGTCTCTTCTTTTGCCATGCGGAGTGGGAATCTAGCTGCTTTGGCATTTAATTTCAAGCCGTGATCGTCGGCAGAAAAAACGCCCCGACCGTCGTCCAGCCGGGGCGTTCTGATGGGAAACATCTTCGTTGTTTCGAGCGCTTCTGGAGCGCAGGCGTTCTAACTACAGTTTCGACTCGTATTCTACCAGCCGTCCGAAGGCTTCCAGGAAGTCCTGAAAAGCCGCCGCCGGTACCATGACGGTATCCCGCCGACCGCCGACATCCTCGGTGATCTTCAGGAAGCGTCCACGCTGGTTTTCTTTCAAGTCGAGGAAGAATACTTTGCGATCGATCGTCACTTTTTCAGTTGCGATTGGTTCGCTCGCCATCCTCGGTCCGGAGTTGTCGTGCATGTGTTCGTCTCTTGGTGTCATGTCTTTCCCCCACTTCCCGGGTTCGACCATCGAACCCCGGTTCACGTGGGAACCCGCACCGTAAACATCCGTAAGTTCCGCGCAACAGGGAAGATGAGTTTTCTTTCGAGCGGCGAAAAGCGGGGCCCATCGGCAGCATTTGGCAGACCATTTCCGCAGCGAAAGTTTTGCTTTACAGCATGTTGCGCGATGTAGAGAACTGCGCGCGCAAATCGGCTCACCCCGATTTGCAGTCACCAAAAACCAAATCAAAAATACATGACCAAAGTCCAAACTCTCGCTCTCGCCCTCGCAGCGATGGCAGTCGTCGCTCCAAGCCAGGCTCAGAGCATTAAATCCGAAAACTCCAAGCTCCGCGCTGAAAACGAAGCCCTCCGCTCCGAAGTCGCCAAGCTCAAAAAGGTAACCCCGAAGAACACCTGGGTTCGCCAGCTCAGCGCCGGCCTCATCCTTACGAGCGGCAACAACGACACGCTCACCGTAAGCGGCGGAATCAGCGCCGAGAAGGAAACCGACACCGACAAGTTTAAGGCGTTCCTCACCGGCGCTTATGGAGAGACCAACAGCACGAAGAACACCGAGTTCATCCGCGCTGGCGTCGGCTATCAGAAGGATTTCAGCAAGTTCGCATACTGGTATGCCGCTCTCGGCATGGAGCATGACGAAGTGGCAGGTCTCGACTTCCGCCTCAGCGTCGGCCCAGGCGTCGGTTTTCACCTCGTGAAAACAGACAGCGTGGAACTTAACGTCGAAGCCGGTCTCGCTTACTACCACGAGAAATACAAAGTCGTCTCGACGACCAGCGAAGACTCACTCCGCGCACGCATCGGCGAGTCCTTCACCTACAAGTTCGCGCAAGGCGCCAAGTTTTACCAGAGCGCGGAACTCGCGAGCGACGTGAGCGACACTGGCAACTACATCGCCAACTTCGAAGCAGGAATCGAAAGCACGCTGACCGACAACCTCAAGGTGCGTCTGTCCTTCCTCGATCGGTATGTCGCAGAGCCGCCGCTCGGCCTCGACAAAAACGACATCCAGCTCACTTCCTCGATCGTCCTCGGCTTCTAGTCCGGGAGAACGAGTGATTTCACAAAAGGGCGGCCACCTTGACGGGTGGCCGCCCTTGATGTTTGCTGGCACGAGAGTCGCTGAACCAGCAGCCAGCAGAATCCGCCATTTTTTCAACCAAGCCCATGAGTTTCCAGCAGCCTTTAACTTTCGACCCACACTACATGGAGCGTGTGTGGGGAGGCCGCAGCCTCGGCACAAAGCTGCAAAGAAAGCTCCCGGGCGCCGGGCCCATCGGAGAAAGCTGGGAACTCGTTGATCGGGAGGATGTCCAGAGCGTCGTAAATCACGGAGACCTCGAAGGCGTCACGCTCCATGACCTCTGGATCACCATGCGGGATGCCGTTTTCGGCACCGGAATTCCAGACTCCCCGCGCTTCCCTCTTCTCGCGAAACTTCTGGATGCCGCAGATACTCTTTCCGTACAAGTACACCCTCCTGCTCACAAAGCGGAAGAGCTCAATGGCGAGCCAAAAACCGAGATGTGGTTTATCCTCGATGCGGAACCCGGAGCCTCACTCTACGCCGGGTTCCGGGGTGGTGTGCATCAGCAAACCTTCGAGGAAGGTCTCTCGACCGGCGATGTCGAGTGCCTCCTGCATAAAATTCCGGTAAAGGCGGGCGACGCGATGTTCATCCCCAGTGGCCGCTGCCACGCGATCGGTGCCGGATGCCTAATCATCGAAATCCAGCAGAACAGCGACACCACATACCGTGTCTTTGATTGGAACCGAACCGGCCTCGACGGGAAGTCCCGGGAGCTCCATATCGGCGAGTCGCTCGACTCGATCGATTTCACCGACCACGAACCCACGCTCGTCGAGCAAAACGGCGAAGAACTGCTGGACTGTCCGTTTTTTCACGTCGAACGCTGGAGCCTCGACCTTGCCCGCGCAGACCATTCGAAACGGGGTGTCATCTTCACTGTGATTTCCGGTGAGGTCGTATGCGGCGGACGGTCGTTTCGAGCCGGTGATTTCTTCCTCCTCCCGGCCGCCGCGGAGGATCGGGCAATCGTGCCGGCAGAACCGGGCACTGAGGTTCTGCGAACGACGATTCCATAGTCGGGCCAAACGGCTGCCCAAAGACACGAGCAAGACGCGTTGACTCCGGCGCGCCATGTGCTCCACTTCAGCGAATCAGGAATACCGTTTGCGCATTCCTGTAAATTGGATACTTTTCCATTATCCCACATGACACCACTCCGCCCTGCTCAACTCATTACGCTCTCTTTGTCGCTACTCGCAGTCCTCTGCTGGTGGAGTCTCTCACCGCGCACGGGCGCGCCTGAAATCGCACAGCCCTCGCAAAAAACCGAGATTTTAGAAGCGCCGATGCCCGTCGCCGAATCGTTGCCACGGCCTTCGTCTGAGATCGCATCGAGCGATGCCGTCGCCGACTTTCGTTCATGGACGCAACGATACGTTGCCGCTCCTGCGGAAAAACGTGCCGCTTTGATCTCTGAAGGCGTGCGTCTGGCGACGGAGCGACGGCCCGTTATTAAGGACATCATCCGCACCAATCCAGAGCAGGCTTTGCGTGAGGCGGTGCCGATGGTGGTGAGGCAGTCGCTTCCTCATCAAGTGCTGGCGCAGCTTGAGGAGCGAGTGAATCGGCGTGGGTCGATTCGGGTTTATCAGGGTGTGGGGCCGGGCAATTCCGGTCCGGCGCCGACTCACCGAATCGCGGAATTGGAAAGCGGGAAGACCTATCAGGCCCACGTCTATGGACGCCGCGCGGAGTCGGTGCTGTGGGTGGCGGATGCTTCGGTGAATGGCGTGGCGATTGATAACGATCTCGCGGTGAACGAAAATCCGGCGCGCGTTCTGGAAGTGGGCGAGCGGCCTGATCCGAGCAAGGTCGCGGTGTCGATTTGCCCGGTTTCGGGAAAGAATTCGATCCCCGACGAAGACAAGGGACAGCCAATCACAGAGGCGACTCCGGCGCTGGAGGCTTATGGCGAGATCATTTATTTGTGCGACGGGAGCCACACGACGATTTACCAGCAGACGCTCATTTACGGCGAAGGCGCATCGGGCGGGCCGCTGACTTTCACCGGCATTTTGCCTGCGGTGCCGACGCCTTCGATTGGCAATATCAAAGTGCTCGTGATCCCGATGACCTTTCAGGATCAAAACGACACGCCGTCCACGGAATCGGCGCTCTATAATATGATGCGCAATGTCGGCGACCATTACGCAAAGGCGTCGTATGGAAAGCTGACGCTCATTTCCACGGTCACGCCGCCCGTGACGCTTCCGCACAACGAGGCGTGGTATATCCAAAAGGATTCGTCGAACGGCGGGCCGATTGACGGCCTTGGGCTGGAACACAGTCACGCTCGCGCGGAGTGCCGGAAGTTGGGCTTTGATGATGACGAATACGACTGCATCGTGGTGCGGCTCAAAGGCGGCGCGCGGCCTGCGGGCGGATGGGGAGGAGGGCGCAGCGTGTGGATTTATGGCGACGATATCAGCACGACCGCGCACGAAATCGGCCACGTCTTCGGCCTCGCTCATGCGAACTATTGGGACACCGCCGGCACGAGTGCTATCGGCGTCGGAACGAATGGCGAATACGGCGGGTACTACGATGTGATGGGCGGCGTGGGCGTGCCGACCGGGCACTACAACGCGCAGGGAAAAAACCAGATCCGCTGGCTGCCAAACGACTACGTCACCGAAACGACGACGAGCGGGCTTTACAGAATCTACGCGCAAGATCAGGCGATTCTCGATCCGGGCAAGCGCTTCTCTTTGAAGATCAAAAAGGACAATCTTCGCACGTATTGGGGCGAACTCCGCGGACTCTACACGGGCAATACGACGGACACGTGGGCCGACAAAGGGCTCATCCTCGGCTGGAAATATCCGAGCGGCGGCGGCTCGAACATTCAGCTCATCGACACGACGCCGGGTTCGGCATTTGGAAAAACGGACTCGCCGATCAGCCTTGGGCGCACGTTCTCGGATACCGATGCGGGCATTCACATCACGACGGTCGCTGTGAACGCGGCGACGACGACGAGCCCAAAGAGCGTCGATGTTCAGGTGAATTTCGGCGACTTCCTCACCAATCATTCGCCCACACTTTCGATGGTCGCTTCGTCGAATGTCGTGCCGACCAATGTGCCAGTCACATTTACTGCAACTGCGGCGGACGCTGATAGCGGCGACACGCTCGCGTATTCGTGGCAGCACTTTGGCGACTCCAGCTACCGCACCATCGCGCCGAACTCGCCGGTCATCACACGCACTTTCCCAACGTCGGGGACGTATGTCGTGACTTGCACGGTGTCCGATATGAAAGGCGGAAGCGCGACGCGTAGCCAGGTCATCACGGTCGGCAGCGGTGGCGGCAAATTTAACATCAGTGGACGCGTGACGCTCGGCGGGCAGGGTCTTGCGGGCGTGATCGTGAATGCAAACGGGATCAACGGCGTGGAGACGGATTCAGATGGTTACTACACGATT
>JAYSTZ010000402.1:0-3633 GCA_043719365.1 Verrucomicrobiaceae bacterium
GCATGGGAGTGGTGCTAGGAAACCTTTGCCGGGCGCTTTTCCTAGCGGAAAAAGCGGACGCCACGCGGTGCGGACAACGAGCCTTCGCTCACGCGCGCTGCGCAATGCAAAAGAGCGGGTCCGCTATCTGGTGGGATCAGCTCTCACACGGATCACGCCGAGGATACTCACGAGGATCAGAATTGCGCCGAAGACGCAGACAATCGCGGCCCCGGATGGCAGGTCGGAGTAGAAGGAAAGGAACAGGCCCACGATGCCTCCGAGGAGGGAGAGCAGCCAGCCAATGAGCAACCGGTTGCGAAAACTCGCTGCGAGACTGATCCCGCAGACTGCGGGCACGATGAGGTAGGTGAAAATCAGCAGCACACCGGCGATGCGGACGAAACTGGTGACAACAAACCCGAACGACGCATAGAAAGCAAAATCCCACAGCCGGACGCGCCAACCCTGCCGGTAGGCTGCTTCGCGCTCGAAGGAGACGAGGAGAAATCTTTTGCGAAAGGCAAAATGGAACGCGCCTACAAGCAGGAAAAGGCCGAGGCATTTCCAAACATCCCCCGGAGTTACCAGCAGAATGTTACCGACGAGCATGTTTTTGATTTCTTCGTCCCCTTCGGCGGCACGGCTGAGCAAAAGCACCGCAGCAGCGGCGGCAACGACGTAGGCAATGCCGATGACCGCCTCCTGCGGCACCTTGCTTTCACGCTTGCCGGTGAAAGAGAAGATGGCCGAGCCCACCAAGGTAAAGGCGAGCGCGATGGCAAAGGTCGCGGGGCTTTCCAAATCGCGGTGGAGCAACACCGCGACGCAAATGCCGAGGGAAGCCATCTGCGCCATGGCGATGTCGATAAAGATGATGCCGCGCTGCACGACGTGAAGGCCGAGATAAACGAGCAGCCAAGGCAACAATACGCAGGCCACGATGGGCCAGAACATGACTTCCCACATGGCTATTTGAGTGCGGCTGCGACGCGGGCGACGAGTTCGTCCATGTGCGCGATGTAACTGTCGGCGTTTGGGAGCGCGCCGGGAAACTGTGCGGCATCCACGACGTGTGCGCCGGTGGAGGACGCGACCTTTTCCGCAATCTTCCGATTCTGATACGGCTCCACAAGGATCGCCCTGACGTGGTCTGTCTTCATCTTGCTGATGACCTCCGCAAGATGTGATGGCGACGGCGGGATGCCCGGCTTTGGTTCGAGAAAGGTCTCGATCGTGAAACCGAACCGATGCGCGAAATAGACCCACGAATCGTGGTAGGCGGCGAGCTGCTGACCTTTGTAGGGGAGCAGCGCGCGGCCCCAATCCTGGAGCTTTGCGTCAATGGCAGCTTCAAACTTCGTGTAGTTCGCCTGATAGGTCGCGGCGTTCCCGGGATCGAGTGCCGCGAAAGAATGCACGATGTGTTGGGCGACGGCCTTTGCGATGATCGGATCGACCATGAAGTGAGGATTTCCCGAAGCGTGGACGTCGCCCGCAGCGCGCGAGAGAGTCGCGGGGACATCGAGCAAACGGATTCCCTGCGAGGCCACAACCCGGCCAGGTTTGCCGTTCTCGATCTTCTCGTTGCGGGCGTTTTGCAGGAGCGGCGGCAGCCAGCCGACTTCGAGTTCCGCGCCGCCTTCGATGAGCACGTCCGCGGTGCGCAGCTTCACGACGAAGCTGGGGCGCGCATCCACGAAATGCGGGTCTTCGGTCGGTTTGGCCATCGAGGTGACTTCCACTTTGTCGCCGCCGATTTCACGCGCCACTGCGGCGTAATCGGGCAGCGTTGCGACGACGTTGAGTTTCGCGTGCGCGCTTTGCAGCAAGGCGGCAGCGACAGCAATGATGACGGTGATGTGTCTGGTTATCATGGGTGTGTTGGTTGTTAGAACTTGTGGGCGCCGTGCGCACCGAGGGCGAATTCGAACTGGAGGAAGATGGAATCGACGTTCCGTCCGCCGAGGAAGTGGGTGCCTTCAAGGATGTCGTGATTGTATTGCAACCGCAGCTTGGAGAACTCGGACGGGAACCATGTGAGGTCCGCCGAGAGACGCCACCGGCTCTGCCGCTCCGGGTCGTCGGTAACCTGCGAATCGCTCATGTGCAGATAGTCGCCCCGCACTCCGGCGCTCCAGCCGGTCTTAAAGCCCCAGATAATCTGTGAATACGCACCCCAGTCATTGAAGGTCTCCCGCACGGGGAACGAATCATCAAGGCCGCGGCCGGCATTGAAGCGTCGATACATCGCCTCGGTCTGCCATTTCACATAAGGCCATCCGCCTCCGGCGTTGGTGGGTTTCCATTTGTAGAAAGCGTCCACCGCATAAATCTGCGTGTGCGAATTTGGACCAGTGTCATTCGGCCCAAAGGCTGCGGAGATGCCGGTGAGCAAAGTCTTCGTGCTGCCGAAGTCGAACGCACTTTCCCAGCGCGGAACGAAGACAAAATCCTGAAAGCCCCGGAGCTGACGATCAATCGTCTCGCGCCCGGCGAACGTGCCATCGTCGCCGCCGTTGCGGAACGAAAAGCCCGTGCCGCCTTCGCCGTTTTGCACCGCCAGCATGAGCTGGGAATACCATGGCGTCGGAACGATCCATGACGCTTGCACGCCAACGCCGCGCAACCCATCCGGGCCGAGCAAACGGCCATGCACGAGCGGCGCGTCGATGAAGTCCCAGGTGTGCGGGTGCATCGAATTGATCCGGCCAAACGGAGAGAAGAACTGCCCTGCTTTGACTTGGAGATTCCACGGCAGGCCCGTCGTCTGCGCGAACGCCTCTTCGACTTCGACCGAGGTTTCGTTCTGCGGGTCGAGCTTGAAGACGATGTTGGCGAAGCCTTCAAAATACGGATCGACGGCACCGTCGAAGACAAGCTCCGTGTTGCGGGCGTTGAAGCCGCGATGCAGCGGGTCGTGATCGCCGACCTCGATGATTTCCAGATCGCGGGCTGTTGAGGCGGCGGCGTTGATCAGCACGTCCAGGGACATGTTGAGGTAGGTCTTTCCGCCGCCCGCGAGGGTGATCGGAGGTCCGCCTAAAGTGGGGCTCGCGACGACCGACGTATCAATAGTCGGGATGGGATTCGGACCTATCGCTGGCTTCGCCGGAGTCCCCGGCGTGACCGAGGAAGTGACGAGAGAGTCGTCAGAGGTCGGAAACTGCCACTTTGGCGGTGACACGTTCGGAGGCGTCAGCAACACGTCGCCGCTTTTCCCTTTGCCGGTCGGCAACGGCGGCACGGCGCTCACCGTGGCGATTGATTGCATGTGTTCGATCAGCGCCTGCTGATCGGCGAGCTGCTTCTTCAGAGCATCAATTTCCTGCTGATGCACGGTCTGCATTTGGCGGATGCTTTCCTGCATCGCCGAGAGTTGTTCCTGGATGGGAACGGGCTGCGAATTGTCCGCACCGAGCACGCATGAGGCGCACAGCGCGAAAGCTGAGATAAGTTTTTTCAAGATAGTTCTCCTGTGTTGATGAATGAATGGAATGGGTGACCGCCGAATGGCGACTCGTGGACGACGACCGACTAAGACTGCCTAGGAGGCAGCCGGTGGTGCGTGTTCCAAGATCCGCAGAACGCGGAAGATTCCCTCCACCCATTCGCCGCGCAGCACCGCCTGCGAACCGCTCGTCACCAATACTG
>JAYSTZ010000403.1:0-1567 GCA_043719365.1 Verrucomicrobiaceae bacterium
CGCCTGGATTCCTGCGTATTCAAAGGCGCAGTGAAGCGCGACGGCGAATGGGTGGCGGTGCCGATGTGCTCGATGAACGAAAAAGTCTGGAGCGAGATCTACTCCGACCGCCTCGCCGACAAGACACTCACGATCCAGCGACAGGTCCCTGTAGCGCAGCAGATCGAGCCGGAATTGGTCGAGGTCTGAACGAGTGCCGCCCGGAGTGGGGCTGGGAGGAAATAACGAATGACGAAGTCGCAGCCGTGGGCACGCCGCCTCACTTGCGTTTCGTCATTCGTCCCTCCATCGAATTCCTTGCTCCCTTGTAATGTGGCCAAGCGGCCCGCCCTGTGCTAACTCTCGTGACCTATGAGACGTATTCTTTTCGCCCTTGTTGCTGTCATTTCACTCGCCGTTGCTCCCGCTCACGCCGCCGACGCGAAGAAAGATTATGTCCGTTACGTAGGCGACGACAAGGCGGGCAAGCTTGAGACCATCGTCATCTCGATGAAGAAAGGCGACGTGAAGCTCGACCTCATCGGAGCCGTCCACATTGGCGACAAGGCCTATTACAGCGCGCTCAGCGAGCTCTTCAAAGGATACGAGTCGCTCCTTTTCGAGCTCGTCGATGGGCAGCGACTGAAAGAAGAAGTTGAGGGGAAAAAGGAGGAGCCGTCCGAGAAGGAAACGGACCCGGCGTTTGCTTTCATTCGCGGGATGATGACGGGGCTTTCGACCTACTTTAAATTTCAGTATCAGACCGAGGGCATCGACTACCACAGCAAGAATTTCGTTCATGCCGACGTGAGTCTCGATGAGTTCCAGCAGATGCAGGACGAAAAAGGAGAGTCGTTTTTCAAGCTCTTCCAGAAAGCCCTTCGCGCGCAGATGACCATCGGCACCGACAAGAACGCGGAGCCCAAAGGCAGCCAGCTTCTCCTCGCGCTGCTCGGTGATTCCAGCGGCCTAAAAGTCGCGATGGCCCGCAGCCTCGCAAGTGCCGACGCGCTGCTCGATGCCATCGAGGGCGAGGAGGGGACCGTAATTCTTTCCGAGCGAAACAAGGTCGCGCTGCGTGTGCTGGAGAAACAAGTTGCCGCAGGAAAAAAGAACCTCGGCCTTTTCTATGGCGCAGCGCACTTTGCAGATATGGAAAAGCGCCTGGTCAAAATGGGCTACGAACGCACGGGAGAGCGTTGGATGACGGCATGGGATATTCAGCCGCTCAAGCCGGTTAAATAGTCCGCAATCACGGAATCTCCAGCGTCGCCGCCGGCTTGGCAATGCGCGTCGTCATCGGCAGGAACGACGGAGGCGGAGAACGGGCGGCAATGCTCGACCGTTGCCGTTTCCCCGTGACCACTCGCGGGTAAACGCATAACTGTGCGCGGAATACCAATGGCTATCGCTCGCACCATCATCGCCCTCGTCCTCGCACTGCAACTTCGCGCCGACGAAGACCTCGGGGAAATGTGGGGCACTGCATCCGAGGAAGCGAAGTATTACCCCATCGTCGATATCCCCATCCCGGCCACCGTGCCCATGCGGCCGGGCGGGCTGGAGAGCTTGCCGGACGGACGCCTCG
>JAYSTZ010000404.1:0-3625 GCA_043719365.1 Verrucomicrobiaceae bacterium
TCGGTGACACGCTAAATACAGCCATCGCAGCCACAGCCGCGACGAATTTTTTCACCGTCCCATTCCCGACCACGACGCTCGGCAAACAGCTCAAAATGGTCGCCCGCCTCATCGCGGCCCGCACTGCGCTTGGAATGAAACGGCAGATCTTTTTCACCAGCGTCGGTGGCTACGACACACACACGAATCAGGTCGGCAACGCGGCCAACCCAATCGGCACCGCAAACGCACCACTCTTCGGCTCTCATGCCGACCTCATGAACGAGCTCAGCGAAGCCGTCTTCGCCTTCCAGCGCGCCATCGAGCAAATCGCCGCCAGTGCCGTCCTCGGAGCGGACCCGACGCTCGTCAACGGCGTCACTGGTTTCACCGCGAGCGACTTCGGACGCACCTTCCCGATGAACGGCCAGGGCAGCGACCACGGCTGGGGCTCGCACCATTTCATGTTCGGCGGTGCAGTCCGCGGCCAGCGCACCTACGGAAACTTCCCGGTCCTCGCAGTCAACGGCCCCAACGACACCAGCACCGGACGTTGGATCCCGACGACCAGCGTGGACGAATACAGCGCGACGCTCGCAAAATGGTTCGGACTCAGCGCCGCAGACCAATCCGTCGTCTTCCCCAATCTCGGCCGCTTCGCGAACCCGAACCTCGGCTTCATGGCGTAGCCCATGGGAAAGCAGGGAAATCCCGGAATGTGGATCGGTGCCGCAGCACTTGCAGCGGTCATCGTCATGCTCGTGGTGATGCCGGGGAAAAAGGAAGTCGCCCAGCAGGAAAGGACCAAAGAGACACAAACGACCCAAGCGACGCCAACAATCGAGCCAACGCCCAGCCAGCCCGCCTCGCCGACTGCCCAACCTCCGACACCCCCGACTGTCGCCTCAGTCCCACCGGGCTCTCCTGTCCCTTCCGTCCCTTCCGTCCCTCCGACGCCGCCGCGCGACCCCGAAGACCCGGTGCCGCCCGCAAAACCACACACCCCCGCCGACCGCGAAAACACCGTCCGCGTCCTCGATAACATCCAGTTCGCCCTGCGCGACTATCGCACTGCGCTTGGTGGAAACCCCGTAGGCACCAACGCCGAAATCACCAGTTCGCTACTCGGCAACAACCTCAAACAAGTAAAAATCCCGCTCCCCGACGGAGCCACCGTCAATGGCACCGGCGAAATGTGCGACCCATGGGGCACCCCGCTGTTTTTCCATCAGCAAAGCGGCACAAAAATGGAAATCCGAAGCGCCGGCCCCGACCGTGTCATGCACACGCCGGATGATGTGATGATGTAAATCCCCGCAGCCCCCAACGCGCGCCGACTACTTCCTCCGACGCTCAATCACTTCCGAGGTGTGCTGCGTCTTCACGACGGAGTTCGCCGGAACCACACCGCGCCATACGGTTCCCGGATAGATGATCGAATCGCGCCCGACAATCGAGCCGGGATTCAGCACCGAGTTGCAGCCCACTTCCACGCGGTCGCCCAGCAGCGCGCCGAATTTCTTCAGGCCGGTCGGGAGCAATCCCTGCGGCGTCGAAATGATGATTTCGGAATGGTCGAGCTTCACGTTGCTCAGAATCGCGCCTGCACCGAGGTGGGCCTTGTAGCCGAGGATGCTGTCGCCGACGTAGTTGAAGTGAGGGATCTGCGCCTCGTCGAATACGATGCAGTTTTTGAGCTCGCACGAATTTCCGATCACGCAACCGCTGCCGATGATCACGTTTTCACGAATGTATGCACCGTTGCGAATCTCGCATCCTTCGCCGATCCACGCGGGCCCTTTGATCATCGCGCCTTGTTCGACGACGGTCCCCTTCCCCACAAATACAGCGCCGCTGATGAACGGCTTCCCGACGAGGCGGCCGTTGATTTGCGGTTTCAGACGAAATTGCAAGTAGCTCGGGATCTGTTTGAGCGCGTCCCATGCGTTCACGGACTGGTCAAAAAGCATCCGATGCTCGGAGCGGTTCAAATCTAAAAAATCATTTGGTGGGAAAGTCATGGTGTCTCAGTGCTTTGTCGCGGGCTGGGAGTAAAGCGCGGCGTTCTATTTTGGTGAAAGTTTCTGTCCTACCTTGCTGTCCTTGACCACCCATCCGAGGGCGGCAATCGCGTCGCGAAGTCGATCCGACGCTGCAAAATCCTTTGCGGCACGGACCGCCTGACGTTCCTCCACGAGCGCGAGGACTTCGGCAGGAATGGCCACGGCGTCCGCCTCAAACCGGAGCACGGAGTTGATGCGCTGCCATTCTGCGAGCAGGGCAGCCACGGAAGGTCCATCGAGCGTACCGGCGTCGAGGGCGCGGTTGCTGTCGCGGATGAGGTCGAACAATTGCCCCATCGCGCCGGAGATATTCAGGTCGTCGTCCAGCGCAGTGAAGAATCCATCGACCAGCGCCGCAAGTTCGCCCGGCAGTGTGCCCGCAGGCGCAGTGGCTTTTTCGGAAAGCCGACGCGTCCATTCATCGATGCGCCCCAGCGCGGCCCGCGCGCCGGGAAGGCCTTCGTCGAGCGTGAAGTTGAGCGGCAACCGGTAGTTCACTGTGATGAGCGCGTAACGAATCTCCCGCCCCGTCCAGCCTTTCTCCAGCAGATCGCGGAGCGTGAAGAAATTCCCCGCAGACTTCGACATCTTCCCGCCATCCACCATGAGATGCGCGCAATGCAGCCAGGTCCTCACGAACTTCTTACCCGTGCAGGATTCCGTCTGCGCGATTTCCGCTTCGTGGTGGGGGAAAATATTGTCCACGCCGCCGCAGTGAATATCGATTTCATCACCGAGCAGCGCCGTCGCCATCGCGCTGCACTCGATGTGCCAGCCGGGCCTGCCGGGCCCCCACGGAGAATCCCAGCGCACGTCGCCATCCGCCTCGTCCCATGCCTTCCATAGTGCGAAATCGCCCACGCTTTCCTTCTCGTATTCGTCGTTGGAGATGCGACCGCTCGGGCGCAGTTCATCGAGGTTTAAATGCGCGAGCTTTCCGTAGTCGGCGAACTTGCTGATTCGGAAGTAAAGCGAACGATCCTCCGCCTGATACGCGATGCCCTTCGTCTCCAGATCGGCAATCATCGCAATCATGCGCTCCACGTAATCCGTCGCCGCCGGGAAAGCCTGTGCGGGCTTGATTCGCAACGTGCCGAGGTCCGCGAAGAACGCGTCTTTGAAAGTCTTCGTAAAGTCCGCGAGCCGCACACCGAGGTTCCGGCAGCCGCGGATCGTCTTGTCGTCCACGTCCGTGAGGTTCATCACGCGCTGCACGACATAGCCGCGCGCTTCGAGATGCCGCTGGAGCAAGTCCTCAAAAACATAAGCGCGAAAGTTCCCGATGTGCGCGTAATTATACACCGTCGGGCCGCACGTATAGAGCTTCACCGCCTTCCCTTCCGGGTCGAGCGGGCGAAATGTCTCTAACTGTCGTGTGTAAGTGTCGAAAAACTGAACGGGCATGTCCTTCCAATTGGGATGCCCGAAGGATGGCGGGTAACGCGAGAAAAAAGAGAGCCGTTGCCCCACCAACGCGCCCAGGGCCAGTTCAAAAGCACCGCGCCGCCCAGCCATGTGGCATCACCACCAAGACCTCTCCCACCTCGTGCGCTGCGGGAGGCTGGGGAGCCAAACCAGTTGTT
>JAYSTZ010000405.1:0-1562 GCA_043719365.1 Verrucomicrobiaceae bacterium
CTCGTTCCGGAGCGAAACAGCGACTTCGTCCGCTGTCGATGACGCACGCTCCAGTAGCAAATATGCATCGCGCAGCGCCACGGGCGGATTGCGGAGCTCTGCGGCGAGTTGATCCAAGCTCTGGTTTTTGGCTGCGTACTGCTGGAGGACTGCCACGGTGTCGGCCAGGCCGATGAGCATTTGTGAGGAGAAGACGGGTTCGTCGCCGAGACCACGGAGGCCGGAAGCGAGCGTTAATAAATGGCCCGCAAGATTTCCGCTATCGACGCTCGAGATGTAGAGCGGGCGGAGCGGCTCAAGCGTGCGCGTGTCGTACCAATTGTAGAAATGCTCCCGATGACGCTCGAGGTCATGCATCGTCGCGAGCGCTTTCCGCGTCCGATCGAGCAAGCCGGTCAAAGAGATGTATCCGAAATCGCGAGCTGCAAGATTCGCCAGCAGCGCCATGCCCATATTTGTCGGCGACGTTCGCGAAGCGATGACGGGCCGCGGTGATTCCTGGAAATTGTCGGGCGGTAACCAGTGCTCTTCAGCAGTTACGAATCGTTCAAAGAATCGCCACGTCTTCCGGGCAGTGACGCGCAAAAACGAGATTTGCTCGGGCGTCAATTCGGATTCAGGCGATTGAATCGGGACGCTGATTCGCCACGCAATCCACGGCGATGCGAGCCATGCGCACAAGAGCGGCATCGCTGCCCAAAACTGATTCGGATGCAGGACCGCGAGCGCGACTCCCGTTCCAATCGCGACGACCGGCGCGATCCACATCGCAGCGTAAAATCCGCGAACGTCGGAGCGCGCATTCTTCTCCGAGTCGCTCGAAGTCTGCCACTCCAGCAGGCGTTTTTTAGTGACGATCAATCGAATCACCGTCTTGCCAATTGCGTCCGCACTCACGAACGCGTCGTACGGCAGAAAAACGAGCGAGAGAGCGCCCTGCGCGAGATTTCGTCCCACCGAGCCAGCCCAAGAGTGCAGGAAAATTGACCACGGCAGGTCTCCGGGCTTTGAAGCCACGCGGAAGAACGATGCCAGCATGCCCGGGAGTATGACGATCGCGAGCACGAGCACTGTCCCGGCATTACCGAGCGCAGGCACCAAAAGCCAGTGACTGATGAGAAAGACGATGAGCGCTGGCGGAACGAGACTGCGCCGCAAGTTGTCGAAGATTTTCCAGAGCGAAATTCCTGAGAGGGGATTGGAGATGCGCCGCGCTTCGCGTCCGGGCACACTGGGGAATAGCCACTGCGCGATTTGCCAGTCGCCGCGAATCCAGCGGTGGCGTCGCGCCATTTCAACGTTGTATCGCGACGGATGGTCCTCGAAAAGTTCCACATCGCTGACAAGCGCCGAACGTGCGTGAACCGACTCGAGTAAGTCGTGACTAAGGATGGAATTCTCGGGACATCGTCCATCCAAGGCACGCTCGAAAGCGTCCACGTCATAGATGCCCTTTCCGATGAAAGAACCTTCTTGAAAGATATCCTGGTAAACGTCCGAGACCGCACGAGTGTACGGATCGATCCCCGATTCACCGGCAAAAATCCGCACGAACCACGACC
>JAYSTZ010000406.1:0-1562 GCA_043719365.1 Verrucomicrobiaceae bacterium
CGGGCGAGTCGCAATCGGAATTACCGGCTCGACGGACAAAGATACGGTTGAGGCACTGGGGCTGGTGGGAGTGAAGTGATCGCAGGGGTATGATTTTCATGCAGATTCACCCGGAAGTATGAACAACTGGGACTCGCTGGCAAAAAAACTGGGTCTCGAAGAAGGCTGCGAGGCGGTTCTTCACCCTCATGCACCCGAGGAGCGGGCGGAGTTGTTTCATGCGGCGAATGGAGGCTCAACGGAGTATGAATACCTGACGCTCTTGAACGCGCTTGTATTTGCAACCAAACCGAAATTGGTAATTGAAACGGGGACTCATCACGGTTTTGGAACTCTGGCACTTGCGTCGGCCATTGCAGCAAATGGGTTCGGTAAACTGGTGACGGTGGATATCGGCGGGTGTGAAGGAGCCCGGCGGGCTTGCGCGGAACATGGGCTGGAAAAATGGGTGGAGTTCCAGCAAAGCGATTCGATTCAGTTTTGCGCGACATGGACGGGGGAACCCTTCGATTTCGCGTTTTTCGACTCGGAACTCCACCTCCGCCACAGGGAATGCGATCTCCTGCTGCGGAGGGATAAGTTCAGCCCCGGCGCACTGGCTGTCTTCCACGATGCGAGCCCGCTCCGATACGGCGTAGCGGCGTCAATGGAGATGATCCAGTATCTGGACCGGCTGCCGGGTGGGCTGATGTTGCCATTGTCCCTCTGATCCGCACACTGAAAGGTGGCCCGCAGTTGATGGGCGATTACCCGCACGATCCTGAACAAGTTGCACGGCAACTCAAGTCGCTGCTCGGTGCGCTCCGGGATCCCGCGCGCGCTGAAGTGACCGCAAGTGGTATCGCAAAAGCGAACGACCGCGTCAGCAAACGCTGGCGCGAACTCGAGCGCACGTGTCACACCCTTGAAGTTCTCGCGCACAAGCAACTCCGCGGAGTTCCCTTCGATGAGCGTGAGTCGAAGTTCCTTCGCGAGTATGGTCCGCACCTCGGCTGGCTGATGTTTTACGAAGGTAATTCCTGGGAATCACCGCGCGACGATGCTCCACGTGTGGTGGACGTTTTCTCCGCTCAAGACGGCTACCTCCACGTCGGCGTAACGCGCCCGAGCGCGATCTACGTGCGCTATCCGTGGCAGGGGCGCGACGTCATCTGCCGCGGTGCCGTGCTCCCATATCGCGAGTTCGTGAACTCCACGCGGCTCACCGACCCGGAATGGCTCGGGCGATTGACATCGGATGGCGCACCGCCCGCGCCGCAGTGGATGTCCCCTATCCTTGGCAGCGCGGGGACAAAGCCGCCCGCACCTGCCGAATGATTCCCGCGAACAGCGCTCTACTACTTCGCCTCGGTCTTTGGCAGTTCCTTGATACGGATGTTCCGGAATGAAACCGTTCCGTGGTCGCCTTGCAAAAAGAAAGCGCCCGGCTCCTTTACTTTGTCGTCGAGTTGCGAACCCGTGGCGGCGTTGCTTTCCACGCCGTCGTGGATTTTCTTGCCGTTCAAGATGACGGTAATCTTGTTATCGATCATCGTTGCCTCGACCGTCTGCCATTCCCCGGC
>JAYSTZ010000407.1:0-3619 GCA_043719365.1 Verrucomicrobiaceae bacterium
GCTCTCGTCCACGCCGGTCACATTACTCGATGCAGTGGTGCTGTAAGAAACCACAACGGTCGGCATATTCGAGCGGCCTATTTCCGTCCCGTTAAGGTAAATTACGGCCCCGTCGTCCCGCAGGACAAACACCTTCGCAGTTTGAATGTTCGCTTTATTGGTGATGGTGAACGCCTTCCGGAAGTAGGTAGTGATGTAGCGGCTGGAAGGATTGCCACCGTATCCGATCACCGTGCCTTCATCGCCATCGCCGTAGCCGAGCTGGCCGGGGCCGCTCGCCCAAGCCGTGTCGTTGAAAGACAGATTCTTCCAGGTGGAGGCGGGCGCAGACGGCGTGACGAGATACTTCCACGACGAGTTCGCCGCGATGGGGAACTCAGTCGTGAGTCCGCCGTTGTAAAGTTGTGCGCCCGGAGCAGGCGCACCGGTCGCACTCATTGGGTCGGCCCCGTCGAGTGTATAGTAAATTGCCGGCTCGGCGTGCGTCAGGAAAAGCTGGAACCCCGTCGGCACCGTGCCGCCATTTTGGCTGAAGGTCGGCTGGTCAATGCTCGGATAAAGCTGCACGCTGCGAAAGCGGGCGACCTCGATTGGCAGAATCGAGTCCCAGTATCCAGAGCCCGCCGCGTTCATGTAGTTCATGTTGTTCAGCCACGTGGTCTCTCGCTTTTTGATGCCTTCGCCAGCCCCATCGCCCCATCTCGCACTTTCACAAACCATCGCCTTGTCGATGCGCGTCTGGATTGCCGCCCAGCGTGCCTTCTGTCCGGTCGGAGAAAGCGGTCCGTTGTTCATGAACAGCGCGTGGATGCGCTCGCGGAACTGTGTTTTGAATGGCTCTGCCCGCCGGAACTTGTCGTAGATTTTTGCGGGTCCGAAAGTGAACCCGGCATCTCCCGCATCCCCTACCGAGGCGAACGGCAACGCGCTGCCGCGACCGCTCAATCGAGTGAGCGAGTCGTTCGAGATTTCTTGATCCCACGCCACGAAATGGAAGCCGTCGCTCAACGGACCCCGCCGACGGCCGACCCAATAATTGTGGTCCGGCCAATCCTCTGCGCCCGCCGCGATGTGGGCGATCATGTAGTCGCGGAAGGAGGGCCAGTGGATATAGATCGGGTAGGCGGGATTGCGCGTGCCATCGAGATTATTGCCGATCAATTTTTGGCACCGCACTGCGTCGGTGATGGCTGTATCATTCACGATCGCGACCATCTCATTCCATGCAGTCGCGTCGCCGTCGTTTATTTCCTGGAAATCCTTGAGCACATCCCACTCCGATTCGTCGCCGCCGTAAGTGTCCGCAAAGAACGCCGCGTTGGGTCGCTCGGAGAAATTGTAGAGGCCCCAGTAGAGTCCGTTCAGGTAAAGATGCGCGTAAACACCCCGGCAGTTCGGGTGCCCAAGATCATTGAGCACATCGCGCATATACTGGTCGCGCATGTACGTCGCTTTGTCGTTGTTCCACCGTTGCTCGTTGTCTTCGACGTTGCCATCGACGACAGGCATCGAGTCCGTGGAGCATGCGCGGAGGAGCAGTTGATCAAATGATTTCACGCCACCGCCAAAGACGTTCTCTTTCAGCCGCGGATATCCGTACTCGCCGCGGAAGCTGAGCCGCAACGGATGTTTCGGCGTAAAACCGTGCCCGCGGCTGGAGTTGCCGTGGGGCTTCACTCCCGCTTGCGCGTGCCAGCCCGGCGAGCCGTCTGCATTGATCCACTCGATGCTCACTTTCCGTTCCGCCGACGTGCCACGCTGATTCGTGTCGTAGTAGATTCCCAGCGGCGCGGTGGTGCTGAAGAGCGACGCAATCGGCGACGTCATGCTGATGGTTGGCAGCGACACCAGCCCGTCGAGAACGCTGTAGCCGGGGAGTGTCGTGTTCACCACGTTTGGGTCCATGGCGTAATCGCCAGTCCGCCCCGACCAACTCACGGGATATCCGGCAGGGTTCACTGGCTGCGTGAGTACTTGGTTCGTGAAAATGTAAGTATGCGAATCGACATTCGTGGGACGCAGGCCCGAAGCCGTTTTGTAAGCCATCGCGCGGATGTACCTCGTGCTGGAAACCGGGATCGTCACCGACGGTGCAGTCGTCGCATTCACTGCCGGGACTTGCGTGCCGTTCGTTGGCGAAGGGTCTGTGCCGTCCACCGTGTAAGCGATAGTCGCACCAGGCGTCGTGCAGGTCAGCGCCACGTTTTGAGCGGTGGTGTACAGCCCTCGCTTCGGCAGGAAATTCGTGTCGCCGACAAAGCCGAGGAAGCCTGTGTTATTGCCAGTGCCGGGCGTAGGCGGGTCCATATAAATACCGGTGCCATACGAAAGCGTCGCCGCGCTCAGCTCTACATTTAGCAAAAACTCAGCGCTGCCCGCCGAGTCGTTCAGAGCATGAATGGCGAGGACGTGGCTTCCGTTTGGGAGCAGCCCGACCTGTGCGGTGATGTCGATATTTTCCAGCACCTGCGCGTCGCCCATCGAGCGGTCGCTCGCTGCGGCGGAGTTCCAAGTCGGAGAAGCAGGCGCGTTGCGGCGCGCGACCTCCACGCCGTCGATATACGCCACGAATCCATCGTCGTAGCGTACCTTCAGCGTGGCTTGATTGAAAGGCGTTGGCCGGTTCACGGTGAATGGAACGCGCAGGTAAGCAGAGGAATTTACATTCCGCATCGCGGTCTGCGTATTGGTCGTGATGAAAGGCGTGAACCCCGCCAGAGTGTCCGGCGCTGTGCCACTCGCGAGCGCCGCAATCGCCGACGCTCCCAGCGTTTCGCTCCAGACCGAGACGTCGTCGATCTCCCCTTCGTGGAATTGTCCTGTTCCAGCATCGTTGGAAAATCCGATGTTAATCTTCTTCTGCCAGGTGAAATCCGATGCAGCCTTGGTTCCCGAAGCTACTTGAACTCCATCGACATAGATGCGCTGCCCGCTAATCGATGCGCCGTAGGCATGCACCACATGGTGCCACTGGTTGTCCGCGTAGTTCTTCCCGGTCGATGCGATGACTTCGGTATTGAAAGTGCGCACGCCGATGTTTCCGCCGGTGAGATAGACGTGCCGGTCGTGCCCTCCCGCGCCCAAGTCGCCATCCACCACCGCAAAAAGCCCCGTCGTCGCCTGCGTCGTGCGAAACCAGAACGAGCATGAGTACGTGCTCTCTGAGACATCGAGGCTGGCCGATACATACGTATTCGAGGCGCGCGTGAAGTGCAGCGATTTCCCCTCGCCCACCGCGCCGGGGAACGACGTGTTGTAGGTCGCCCCGACGAGCGAAGCCGCAGGGCCCGTCGCGATGTTGTTCGCCGTCGTGTCGTCGAATGTCCAATACGCAATCGGCAGCCCTGCTCCGGTTCCTCCGACTTGGTAACCGATTCGCGCCGTTGCCGCCGTCCACGCCGCATCGCTAAAACCGAGCGCAGTCCACGTCGTGCCCAGCGTCCCATTCGTCGGCACGAAAAACTTCCCCGCTGATGTGGAAACGACGAGGTCTTGCGAATCCACCACCGTTCCTTCGCCATAGCTGATATCCGCACGCTGCGCCGGATAAGGAGCGAATACCGACGGGAGCGAACCGTCCGGTTTCCGCAGCGCGAGATACCCGCCCGCATTGTTCGAG
>JAYSTZ010000408.1:0-1557 GCA_043719365.1 Verrucomicrobiaceae bacterium
TTCGGGACAGTTGATTCCACTCGCTGATCTATCCGGCGGCGCAGGCGTGCCGAACGCGTGCGATATCGCGTCTGGTGCCTATCTCAATGTGTATGCCAACAGCACCAACCACCTGCTGCTCTCCGGCCCGATCACCAGCGCGGTCGGCACCGGCCATTTGTATAAAGACGGCTCCGCCACTCTGACCCTCTCCGGCGTGAACACCTACACCGGCACCACCACCGTCGCCGCCGGGATCCTCGCCTGCAACAGCGCCACCGCGCTCGGACAAGGGCCTGTCGCGATCACCAGTGGAGCTAAACTCACCTTGACCTACTCCGACACCCGCCAAGTGGCGTCGTTGTCGCTCGCCGGCGTCGCGCAGGCCAACGGCAGCTACGGCTCCACCGCCTCGCCAGCCACCAACAAGAACGACACCTATTTTACCGGCACCGGCACGGTGACGGTCGGCCCCGTCGCTACGAGCACCACCGTGGCGAGCAGTCTCAACCCCGCCACGGTGGGAGCTTCCGTGACCTTCACCGCCACCGTGACCGGCAGCACGCCGACGGGCAACGTGTCGTTCTATGCCGGAGCCACGCAGCTAGGCACCAGTGCCTTGAACGGTTCCTTCCAAGCCACTTTCACCATTGGCAGCCTTGCGATCGGGACTTACAACATCACTGCCCAGTATGCGGGCAACACGAATAACGCCGCCAGCACTTCCGCGGCGGTGAGCCAGGTGATCGTGCTGCCACCCTTTGACGCCTGGGCGAGCGATCAAGGACTGACGGCGGGCAACAACGGGCCGCTGGATGACCCTGACCGCGATGGCATTTCCAACCTGCTGGAGTTCGCGCTCGGCGGCGCTCCGATGGTGTCTTTACGGACGATTCTGCCGACGCTGACCAAAAGCGGAAACAACTGGCTCTTTGAGTATAACCGCAGTGACTTATCGCTCTCTCCAGCGACCACGCAGGTAGTGGAATACGGCAGCGATCTCGCGGGCTGGACGACGGTGGTGATTCCCACGACGAGCGCCGGAATCGTGACGATCGCGCCCGGCAGCCCATCCGATCACGTGACCGTCACCATCGCGAGTCCGGGAGCCAAGTGCTTCGTGCGCCTCAAGGTCACGAAGTAAGGAGCATCGGCCCCGCCAGGCCTGATGTGGAGCGGGGCGTCGGGCAAAGCGGGGCGAATTTTTCCCGCGACCGATCCGCTAGACCGGCTCCACGTCCACCACGGCGATGGTGATATTGTCCCGCCCGCCGGCCTCCATCGCCCCGGCGAAAAGGGCCGCGACCGCCGAGGCGGCCGCGCGCTCGGCACGGAGGATGCCCGCGATCTCCGGCTCGTGCAGCATGTCGGTGAGCCCGTCGCTGCACACGATAAACCGCGTGCGGCCCGTGACCTGCAAAGGCAGCAGATGCACGTCGATTTCCTCCGCCGCATCGCGTCCGCCGATGGCCTGCGTGAGCGCGTGGAGAAAGCCGGGGCGCTTCCCCTCGCTGCGCTGGAGCAGCCCTTGGTCGATGAGATCCTCGGCCTCGGAATCGTCGCGGGTGAGCTGCACCA
>JAYSTZ010000409.1:0-22840 GCA_043719365.1 Verrucomicrobiaceae bacterium
CGCGCCGAGCACTACGATGGTGCCGCCGGTCATGTATTCGCAGCCGTGGTCGCCCACGCCTTCCACGACGGCGGTGACGCCCGAGTTGCGCACGGCGAACCGCTCGCCGGCCATTCCGCGAATGAACGCCTGCCCGTTCGTCGCGCCGTAAAATGCGACGTTGCCGATGATGATATTTTCCTCCGCCTTAAAAGTGGACGCGGCTGGCGGGAAAAGGATCAGCTTTGCGCCCGACAAGCCTTTGCCGAAGTAATCGTTCGCGTCGCCTTCGAGCGTGAACGTCATTCCCTTTGGCATAAACGCGCCGAAACTCTGCCCGGCGCTGCCCTCGAACTTGATGGAAATCGTATCCTCCGGCAGTCCGGCTGCTCCGTATTTCTTGGTCACTTCGTTGCCGGTGATGGTGCCGACGACGCGATTCACATTCCGAACGGGAACCGTCGCGCTGACTTTTTCACCGCGCTGAATCGCTGGCTGGCAGAGGCCGAGCAGCGTCGTGAGGTCGAGTCCTTTGTCTAGCCCGTGGTCTTGCGTGAGCGTGCAGAAGCGGCCCACTTCCGGCCCGACTTCTGGCTGGTAAAGGATGGAGCTGAGGTCAATGCCCGACACTTTCCAGTGGTCGATGGCCTGCTTCGGCTCCAGAAACTCCGTGCGCCCGACCATTTCGTTGAGCGTGCGGAAGCCGAGTTGCGCCATGAGTTCCCGCACTTCTTGCGCGATGAACTTCATGAAATTGACCGCGTGCGCTGGGTCGCCGGTGAATTTTTTGCGCAGCACCGGGTCTTGCGTGGCTACGCCGACGGGGCACGTATTCAGGTGGCAGACGCGCATCATGATGCAGCCGAGCGCGACGAGCGGCGCGGTGGCAAATCCAAACTCCTCCGCGCCGAGCAGCGCGGCCACGACGACATCGCGGCCTGTTTTGAGCTGCCCGTCCGTCTCCACGACGATGCGCGAGCGAAGGTTGTTCAGCACGAGCGTCTGGTGCGTTTCGGCGAGGCCGAGTTCCCACGGGATGCCCGCGTGTTTGATGCTGCCCTGCGGCGAAGCGCCCGTGCCGCCATCGTAGCCGGAGATGAGCACGACATCCGCGTGCGCTTTGGAAACGCCCGCTGCCACAGTGCCGACGCCGACTTCCGACACAAGTTTGACGCTCACCCGCGCTGCGCGGTTCGAGTTTTTCAAATCGTGGATCAGCTCCGCCAAGTCCTCGATGCTGTAAATATCATGGTGCGGCGGCGGCGAGATGAGGCCGACGCCCGGAGTGCTGTGCCGCACTTTCGCGACCCACGGATAGACTTTCGTGCCGGGGAGCTGCCCGCCTTCGCCGGGCTTCGCGCCTTGCGCCATCTTGATTTGGATTTCCTTCGCGTTCGTCAGGTAATGACTCGTCACGCCGAACCGCCCGCTCGCCACTTGCTTGATCGCGCTGTTCTTCGAGTCGCCCTCCGCATTCGTCCAAGTGAACCGCTCCGGGTCTTCGCCGCCCTCGCCGGTGTTCGATTTTCCGCCGATGCGGTTCATCGCGATGGCCAGCGATTCGTGTGCTTCGCTGGAGATGGAGCCGTAGCTCATCGCGCCCGTTTTGAACCGCTTCAAGATGCTCTCGATGCTCTCCACTTCCTCGATGGGGATCGCCGTGCCGCCTTTGAAATCCAGCAGTCCGCGCAGTGTACACCACTTCTTGTTCTGCTCGTTCACTTCGGCGGAATACTGCTTGAACGTCCCGTAATTTCCGAGCCGCACAGCCGATTGCAGCTTGTGGACAGTCGAGGGGTTAAAGAGATGCTCCTCGCCGTCTTTGCGCCATTGGTAATTCCCGCCGACATCCAGCGTGTGACTCACCGCCGCGCTCTTTGGAAAAGCGTGCGCGTGCCGCATGGCGACCTCTCCCGCGATTTGCTCCAGCCCCACGCCTTCGATGCGCGATGAGGTCCAGGTGAAGTATTCTTCCACCACCGCGCTGCTCAGCCCGACCGCCTCAAAAATCTGCGCGCCGCGATACGACTGGATCGTGCTGATGCCCATTTTCGACGCCACTTTCACCACGCCTTTCGTCGCCGCTTTCGCGAAGTTTTTGCACGCCGTTTTGTGGTCCACGCCCACGAGCATTCCTTCCTTGATCATGTCGTCCAGCGTCTCAAACGCGAGGTAGGGATTCACCGCGCCGATGCCGTAGCCGATGAGCAGCGCGAAGTGATGCACCTCACGCGGCTCGCCCGATTCCAGCACGAGCCCGACCTTCGTGCGCGTGCCTTCGCGGATGAGGTGATGGTGCAGCCCGCTCGTCGCCAGCAGCGAAGGAATCGGCGCAAACTCCGCGTTCACTCCACGGTCGCTGATGATGATAATGTTCACGCCATCCTCCACCGCCTGCGTCGCCGCCGCGCACACATCCGTCATCGCTTTGCGCAGCGCCGCAGCGCCGCCCGCGACGGGGTATAAAATGGGGATCGTCACCGACTTGAAGCCCGCTTCGTCAATGTGCTTGAGCTTCGCAAACTGCTCGTTCGTCAGCACCGGCGAATCCAGCGCGACGAGGTTGCAGCTCTTCGGCTGCGGATCGAGCAAGTTGCCCTCCGAGCCAATCGTCGTGAGCGTGCTCGTGATGATTTCCTCGCGGATACAATCAATCGGCGGATTCGTGACCTGCGCGAAAAGCTGCTGGAAGTAGTTAAAGAGCGACTGCGATTTGTTGCTGAGAACGGCAATCGGCGTGTCCGTGCCCATCGAGCCGACCGCCTCCACGCCGTCCCGCGCCATCGGCACCATCAGCATCCGCAGGTCTTCAAACGAATACCCAAACGCCTGCTGCCGCTTCAGCACCGTGTCGTGACTCGGCTCCGGCAAATGGTCCACTTCCGCCAGCTTCGAGAGCGGCAAAAGATTCTCATTCAGCCACGAGCGATACGGCTGCGCCGTCGCGATCTTCCGCTTGATTTCCTCGTCCGGCACGATGCGCCCTTCCTCCATGTCCACGATGAACATGCGCCCCGGCTGCAAACGCCCTTTTTGCAAAATACTCTCCGGCGGAAACGGCAGCACACCCGCCTCGCTCGCCATCACCACGATGTCGTCCTTCGTCACGTAATACCGCGAAGGCCGCAGCCCATTTCGGTCCAGCGTCGCACCGATCATTTTGCCATCCGTAAAAGCCACGGAAGCCGGTCCATCCCACGGCTCCATGAGGCACGAATGATATTCGTAAAACGCCTTCAACTCATCGCTCATTGATTCGTGACCGCTCCACGGCTCCGGGATCATCATCATCATCGCGTGCGGCAGCGAGCGCCCCGCGAGCACCAGCAATTCCAGCACATTATCGAACATCGAAGAGTCCGAGCCGTTCGGATTCACCACCGGCAACGTCTGCTTGAAGTCCTCGCCAAACAGCGGCGAGTCCGCCAGCGATTGCCGAGCGTGCATCCAGTTAATGTTCCCGCGCAGCGTGTTGATTTCGCCGTTGTGCGCGATGTAGCGATACGGATGCGAACGGTCCCAACTCGGGAACGTATTCGTCGAAAACCGCGAGTGAACCAGCGCCAACCCCGACACCATATCCGGGTCGCGCAAATCCGCGAAATACTTGCCCACCTGATCCGTGAGCAGCATCCCTTTATAAACCAGCGTCTTGTAAGAAAGACTGCACACGTACCAGAAATTCGCCCCCTCCAGCGTCGAGCGCCGAATCTCATTATACGACCGCTTGCGAATGACGTACAGCTTGCGCTCAAAAGCCGCATCGTCCGCGCAATTCTCCCCGCGTTCGATAAAGGCCATCATCATCGCCGGCTCCGCGCCCTTCGCCGTATCGCCGAGCGACGAATTATCCGTAGGCACCTTCCGCCAGCCCAAAAAATACTGCCCTTCCGCCGCCACGATTTTCTCAAACGCCTCCTCCAGCTTCCGCCGCAGCGTCGGATTCTTCGGCATAAAGAAAAGCCCCGCCCCGTATTGCCCCTCCGCTGGCAGCTTAAACTTGCCCTCCGTCACCTTGCGCAAAAACGAATCCGGCATCTGCATCAAAATCCCCGCACCATCCCCCGTATTCACCTCCGCCCCGCAAGCGCCGCGATGGTCGAGATTGATAAGCATCTGCAACCCCTGCGCCACGATCTCATGCGACTTCTTCCCCTTCATGTGAGCGATAAACCCGACGCCACAAGCGTCATGTTCAAAAGCTGGATCGTAGAGCCCTTGTTTCTTCGGATACCCGTTTGATTTTGCCGTGGAAGTATCGCTAGTTGGTTGTTCGTTATGCATCGTCGTAAAGTTCTCCATCCGATCCATTCGTTTCCCCGTATGAAATCGGACGCGGAAAATGCTAAAACAGACAGAAATTGTCCATCATTTCTTTTAAGAATGCACATTTTGCGTCACCCAAATGAAACAAACGGGCGAAAGTTCGGCTTTTTAATGTGAATAACTTGGGGATAACCGCTAAAGCAGTTCGGCTTCGGCGTAGCTCGACATTCCAATGTCGAGTCAAAGCGTTCACTCCGAAAGCGACGTCGCCTTGCAAATCGAGCGCCGGACTCGACTTTGGAAAGTCGAACTGCGGCTTGACATCCCCTGCTCGACCGAAGACGGATTTCAACGTGAAGAAACTCTCGCCGCCCACGAGTATTCCTGACCGCCCAATCTTCCGCGGCTTTGAAATCCATGACGTTTGGCACGTACCGGGATACGAGCGAAACCTGCCGAACCTCCGGCTCGAAGGAGCCTCTTATTTTGTCACTTTCCGACTCGTCGATTCGATCCCTCAGAGCATCGCGGAACGCTGGCAGGCTGACCGCGATCGCTGGCTCCGAGCGCGCCAAATTGACCCAACGTCACCCGAAGACAAGAGATGGCAGTCGATCTACACCGCAATTCCGGTCGATGAACGAAAGAAGTTTGAACGGGAGCAGCAGCGGCGATTTCTGGTCGAATTGGACAAATGCCACGGCAGTTGCCTGCTGGAAAAAACGCATCGCGACGTCGCCGCAGCGTTGGAGTTTTTCCACGGGAAACGCGTCTGGCTGGGAGATTACGTCGTGATGCCAAATCACGTTCACGTCATCGTGCAGCCGTTTCCCGGGGTGCTCTTGGAGGAGTGGCTTTACTCTGTGAAGCGATTCACCAGTACAGAGATTGCAAAGAATCCGGCCATCGACGCCCGCGCAATGATGCGCGAAGGCCACATGTGGCAGACCGAATCGTTCGACAGAATCGTGCGTGACAGCGCCGAGCTCGCGCGGACAAGACAATACATCGCCAATAATCCCGCCAAGTTGCGGCCCGGCACATTCGCGCACAAACAAATGGAGTGGCTGAACCCGTAGCTCGACATTCCAATGTCGAGTCAAAGCGTCCACTCCGGAAGCGACGTCCTCTTGCAAATGGACCGCCGGACTCGACTTTGGAAAGTCGAGCTACGCCGTGCGGCTACTTTTTCAGCTTCGCCAGCTCTTCGATGTAGTCCTTCGCCGGAGTCCCGCTGTAGCCGACTTTCTTGAACAGTTCCTTGCCTTCGCCATCGAGGACGATGACGGTCGGATAGCCTTTGATTTCGAATTTTTTCTGAAGTTCTGCGTTGGCTTTTTTGAGTTCGGCGGATTGTTCCTTGGCATTTGGGAAGTCAACTTCCACGAGGACGAGGTTGTCCTTCGCGAAGGCCGCAAACTCGGGCGAGGTGAGCACGTTTTTGTGCAGGCTCTTGCAGGGCGGGCACCAGTCGGAGCCGGTGAAATCCATCAGCACCATTTTCTTTTCGGCCTTGGCTTTTTCCTGAGCCCTGGCGAGGTCGGTGAGCCATTCGCCGTCTGCGGCGAAGAGCGTGAAGTTGGCGAGAGTGGCAATGAGAAGAAGTGCGAGTTTTTTCATGACTGTTTCGTTTTTAGATACGAAACGGAACACGGCTGAATCTTTGTCTTTTTTCCACCCGGCATGCACTTTCTTCTGGGATGCGGGACTGAATTCGGGGGAGACTCATGCACGGTGAGATGCGCCGGGGTTCTCCCATTTTCCGCCAAAGTAAAGCATATCATTCGGAAGAACAATGGGACCGGCTATTGAGCACTGCCGATATATATAGTCAGACGCTCGCAGTCCTTGCCGCCGCTTCCGCTCTCAGTGCGGCTGAGCCCGCTACCCGTCCGGGCGGAACAAAATTCGAACGCTTGTTCGTTTCCGAATTTCTCGCTGCGAATTCCTCCGGCGTCACGTTCACCAGCCGCAACGGCCGTCTGTACGGAACTGACTCGGCTGCACCGATCACCCTTCTCGCAAAGCATGGTCCCTGCACGGACACCATGGATTTGGACAAATCGAAAGCTTCTGTCATTCTCTGCGGCAATGAACCCAGTGACTCGCGCCGAACTCGACAACATTCGCGAACGACAGGCGGCAATCGCGAATGAAATGGCCGCGCTCGCGCGTCAGGTCGAGCGGCTTGTGCAGCAGTGCGAGACGGAAGCGGTGCCCGAACAAAAGCCCGCTCCGATGTCTGTTGAAACCGTCATCACCGAGAGCCGTGCGCCCGTCGCGATTGCGATGCCTCAGGTCGCGGCGTCGGTCGTAGAGAAGGTGGAAATCCCCGCGCCGCCCCTCCCGAAGCCGCCGCCGCCGCCAATGGCACCGCTCCCCATCCTGCCGCCGCGCCCGCCTGCGCCGCCTGTGGAGAAGGAGTCGTTTGAGATGCAGCTCGGCACGGTCTGGCTCGTCCGCGTGGGCATTGTTATCTTGCTGACCGGCCTCGTTTTTCTCGGCAACTACGCTTACCTGAATTGGATCGTTCATCATGGCCCGATCGGCAAGATCGCGATGCTGCTGCTGTGCGGTGGCGGACTGTTTGGCGTCGGGGCATGGCTGGAAAAGACGCGCGAAGAAATGGGCAACTACGCCCGCGTGCTCATGGCCGGCGGACTGGCCACAGGCTACTACACTTTTTACGCAGCGCATTTCGTTGAGAAGCTCCGCGTCATCGAAAGTCCGGTGCTCGGCGGCGCGCTGCTGCTCGCATTCGCGGGCGGCATCGTGTGGTTCGCCAATCGAAAGCGGTCCGAGACGATCGCGATGCTCGCCGTGCTGCTCTCCTACTACACGTCGGCGATCAATCCGATCGGCACATTCACACTTTTCTCCGCGCTCCTACTCACTGGGGTCGCGGTGTATTTCGTCGCGCGACACGGCTGGGCTAGGCTGACGGGAGCCGCCCTTTTCGCGACGTATGCGAGCTACGCATACTGGCGGTTTGTCCACGGCGCATCGCCCGTTCCGGCGTGGACAGGGCCCGCGTTTCTCTCCGGCTACTGGGCGCTTTTCACGGCGGCGGTATTCATCACGCGAACGGCACCGCCAATGTCGCGTGCGGTATTTGCCACGCTCAACAACGGCGCATTTTTTACATACGCGAGCCTCAGCATGGTCGCGCATCAGCCGGACCGATACTGGGCTTTTACTGTGGGATTCGGCGTCGTGCTTCTCGCGCTGGGAGCATTTGCCCGCAGGCGGGAAATGGAGAATCTCGCACTCGACGGAACCTTCTTTGCGCAAGGCGCACTGCTCGTGACTGCCGGGCTGATCATGAAGCTCACGGGGCCGCAAATGGCCATCGTGCTCGCGGTGGAAAGCGTGCTGTTCGGATTCGTCAGCCACAAGCGTCAGGCGTGGCTGCTCGATGTCGCGGCGGTGTTGAGCGCCATGGGATCGGTGCTCTTTGCCACGGTGGCTCTGATCGATAAGCAAGCGCACTCGCTACCGGTCGCGCTGACTGTCTGTGCCGCGCACGTTTTCAGCGCGTGGCATACGAAGCAGCGTCTGGCGCTGCTCAACCCGGCGCGTTTTTCACGCGGCGGAGCGCTCCGAATCCTGCTGGCTGCGGCGCTCGGCGCTCTCACCGTTTATGCCCACACAGCGACGGCGAACCAATCCACCATCCTCGCCGCGGCCGCCATCGTCTGTATGGCATCCGTGCACCTCATCGGAGTCGCCGAGTTGCCGGTTTCCACTCTCGGCTTTCTGTCCCTCGGCCTCGCGTCGCTGATGCTCCAGCCCTTCCACGGAGGCCGCGCGCTCGGATTACTGGGATGCGGAATCGCCGCCGCCGCTTGGTGGCAGCACCAGCGTCGCGTGGAGATTCGGCCCCACTCGCGGCTCTTCTCCGAGTTTTCGAATGCGGCCATCGCCGTCGTGGTGAGCATGTACTGGCTCTACTCCCGGCACGAACTTGGCCCCCGCCAGACGCTCGCGCCCGCTGTCGTTTTAGCGTTCGCAATCGTCGGCCTCGCCATCCGTTCGCCCGGTGTCTTCCTCGTGGGACAACTCCCGCTCTTGCTCGGAGTCGAGGCGTTTTTCGATCGACTCGATCGCGGAGACTCCTGGCTCCCTCCGCTCGCGGTTCCCGGTGCCTTCGCTGTGCTCGCGGTCTTCACGAGACTCCGCCGCTTTCCATGGGATTCCATCATCCCGTGGCAGGCCATCGCCCAAGTCCAAGGTATCGGCGCTCTGGCGTTTACCGGCATCTGGGCGATGTACTACGTCCCGGAGCAGTGGCGCGCGGTTTTCTTCGCCACAGTCGCCTGCGGGCTTTTTGCCGCCAGCGTGCGTCGGTCGGACATCTATATATCAGCAGCAGCGTGCGCTGCCTTCGCACTCTTGTTGCTCGTGATTTTGCCGCCCGCCGCTCAAGGCTGGCTGGCTCTTGCGCTGTGCGTGGTTGGCTCCGAGCTCGCCCGGGGTGCTTGCGAGCAAGGTCGTATTACCGCCGGAAACTTCCCGCGCATTCTCGCAATCGCAATCGCGGCCGCAGGCCTGCAACTCGGCACACGGCTCACATGCGAAAGGCACAGCAATCTCCTCACGGTGTTCTGGGCAATCTTCGCACTTGGCATATTGATTCTGGGCATCGTCCGCCGCGAACGCGTCTATCGCCGCGCGGGGCTGGGTGTGCTCGCCCTCGCAGTCGGCGCGGTCTTTTTCGTGGATGTCTGGAGGCTCGGCACGTTCGAGCGAATCACCGCGTTTCTCGTCCTCGGGGCGGTGCTCATTCTACTCGGATTCTTCTACAACCGCTTCCGCGATTTTATCCGGAAATGGATATAGTCCCTTCCGCGCCCTTGACCCGCCGCCGTTTGCTCCGCCACGGTGCGCATCCTGTGAATTGTCTTTTTTACCAATCCGCCGCCGCCGATGATTGAACGGACTTCTCTTGCGGACGTATGTATCCGCAAGCCCGTCTTCGCGACGGTCATCAATTAGTTCCGCATTGTTCAAGGGGGTGATCTCGTTTCGCGATGGGGACGTGAACCAGACTCAAGCAAACACAAGCTCAACCTCGCCGCCAACAACACTCGCCCGAATCTGTCCGCTCACCCGCCCCGCCAAAATCACCCTCGCCAGCGGCTGCGCGATTAGTGAGTCGATAGCCCGCTCCATTGGGCGTGCGCCGAGTTTGGGCGAATAGCCGCGCTCCATCAGCAGCGCATAGACGGACTCATCGAGCGTCAGCCCGATGCTCTGCTCCGCAAGCCGCGCGTTCAGCCGGGCGATGAATTTTTCCGCCACTGCGCGGACGTGTTCGCGGGTGAGCGGATTGAAAACCACCGTGCGCGAAATGCGGTTCAGCAACTCCGGGCGCAAGTCCCGCCGCACCGCCTCCGCGACTCGCGCTTGCAGATCGTCCGCGTCGTCCGCGCCGCCGCCGAAACCCAACTTCTTCCGCACCGGCGCGGCGCTGCCGAGATTGCTCGTGAGAATGATCGCCGTCTCTCGGAAGCTCGCCTTCCGCCCACGCGAATCCATCAGCGTGCCCTCGTCGAAAACTTGCAGGAACAAATCCAGCACACGCGGGTGCGCCTTCTCTACTTCATCGAAAAGCACCACGCTGTAAGGTTTCGCGCGCACCGCGTCCGTGAGCCTGCCGCCATCGTCGTGCCCGATGGTGCCGGGCGGCGAGCCGATGAGTTTCGAGACGGAGTGTTCCTCCATATACTCGCTCATGTCGAACCTCAGCAGACTCGATTCCGCGCCAAAAAGAAACTCCGCCAGCGCCTTCGCCAGCTCCGTCTTCCCCGTCCCCGTGGGCCCGGCGAAAAGGAAAACCGCCACCGGCTTCTGCGGGTCTTTCATCCCCGCCTCCAGCGCCAACGTCATCCCGACAGCCACAACGGACTTCCGAGCATCAAGTTTACAGAAATCGGCGTGGGCGTATTCTAAGAGTGGGACCGAGAGAAAATCCACGGCCCATAAAACTTGAATGCCGACCATCACACGAACTCTGATTATCCCCGATTTGCACCATCACACGGAGAATGCCGACTATTGGATGGACTCCATCCCGCACGACCGCGTCGTTTTCCTCGGCGACTTCTTTGACCGCTACGGCGATGAAGCGGAAGATGCCACTCGCACTGCGGAGTGGGTGTCTCGGCAGATGGAGCGGGAGAATGCCGTGTTCATTTTTGGCAACCACGACTTGCCCTATCGGTTTCACGGCGATGAGCGGGTAGAGTGCCCAGGCTTCAGTCCTGCGAAATCGGACGCCATCAACCGCGTGCTGAAGCGCAAACACTGGGACCGCTTTTGCCTCGCACACTCCGAGCAGGGCTGGCTTTTGAGTCACGCGGGCTTTCACCCGGCATGGATGAAGGGGGCGTCGCAAGAGGCGATTTTGGCCCGCTGCGATGCGGCGATGCGCTTAGCCCGCGAGGGGTGCATTGATCCGATTCTTGGCATGGGGGAATTACCGCGCGGTATCCAGAAATTCGGCGGCCCGCTTTGGATGGATTGGTGCAGCTTCATGCCCATCGAAGGCATTAGCCAAATCGTAGGCCACTCGCAAGATGATGAGGTTCGCACCATCGCGGCGGAAGGCAGCATCAATCACTGCATTGATGTCGCATACGGAGGCGCAGCGGCGCTAATTGTGGACGGGAAAGTGAAAATTTTGCGGAAAAAGCTGCGGTGAAGTTTACAGAGAGCCAAAAAAGCGTACTCTTGTTTGTATGAAAGGAGACATTGAGCAATGAGTATGAAAGTAAAATTCTGCTCCTGTAGGCCGTGCCGTATCGGGCGGCATTTGGGCAGTCGGAACAAGGCAAGGATCAAGCGGGCACTGAATGGCGCGCGGCGTCATTGGAACCTGCTGGCCGCGCAAGAGCGCGATGAGGAAATCACGCCGGTCAGCATCTCCTATACGGATTAAAGGCTCTTTCTGGAGGGCGAGGCGGCGGAGTAGTCCTTGCCCAGAGCGGCGCGGGCTTTTCAATCTCGCACCCCTCACTCAACACCTCCCGATTCTCTTACAGCATTTCCTCAGCGCTTTTCTTGCGAACGGAGCGCGGCACGGGAGTCGATTTTTTTGAAGCGGCTTGCTCGGCTGCGGCTCGAGCGAGGTTTAATTCTAGCAGGCGGGAGAGCATTTCATCGTCACTCAAATCGGCGGGCCAGCCGTAGGCAGCGGCGACTGCGGCATCCAGCCGCTTGTGGGCGAGGTCAAGCCATGAAGGGCGCTCGTTATAGAGATTTGTGAGGGTGCGCTTTTTGAGCTTTGCCGCGCACTCGGCGTCGCGCGGCTCAAGGCGTGTATAGCACACGGTGCCTACGCCCGTTTGCGAGTCCACGGTCTGCGCGTCAATGTAGCGCACCCACGGGCCATCGGCGGAACCGGGAAAGGTAAGCGTGCGCGTTTGCGTCCATTCCGGCGGATTGAGCCAGCGTTCGCGATATTCGTTTAACTCCTTTGCGGCAGCAGCGATGGCAACGTGATGCTCGGCGGGCAAAGTCGGTGGCGGGTCTTCGCGAAGCACACTACTCTGATCGTTGTGATAGTGCGCCGCCCGGAACTTCGCGACGGTTTGCAGCGGGTCTTGCACGGTGTCGTCGGGGAAAGGGAATGGGAAGGTTTCAAAACAATCTGTCGGTTTGTAGGTGCGCCGCTCGCCCGCGTGCTTCGCACATGTTGCGTTCGTCCAAATTTCGTGAATCCTCGAATGCAAAATACCGAAATGGAAATCGTCATCGAAGGCAACAGCTATAACTTTGGAGTCCGGTAACACGGGCGAATCTTGCCAGACAAAAAGGCGATGCTTCGCGACTCGCGCGGTACCGATGTAGCGCGATAAACCTGTCGTCGCCTTGCGGAAGTCGGGCAATGTCCTGCCAAGCAGCCACCAATTATCGCGTCGCCACTTATTGTTGTTTTTCAAACGCTTTAGCTTAACGCGCTGGTCGACGTGCCCGAATGGGTATCCGTAAAGTGCCGCCGATTCCATCCCGGTGCCACTGCCGAAATCTACAATCCACCGATGCGAGTCCTCACGCACTAAATCGCTACCGTTGCGGAATGGTCGTAGCACGTCACTGTTTGGCTTTCCGTGCGGGTTTGGCTGTGGAAGCCAGCCGAGTGCGGTTTCCTGTTTAATATCGAAAGCGCCGACTTTCGTCGTGCCCATAAAGCAGCGACCCGTATTCGCGAGTAACCGCATCTTTCGCGTGAGATTATTGCCCACCGTCAGATCGGCATTCACTCCCTTAATCTCCACGCCGTCGCGCATGGTCGGCTCGGTGCTGTCGGCACTTGTCCATCCCACCATGCAAATGCGGACGTTCGCGCCGTCGAGAATCCAGTCGCGGTCAGAGATTACAAAGAAAATGTGTCCACATTCAACAATGCGCTCGATTACGTGCCTAGATTTACCCTGTGTAATTGCGGTCGTTGCCAGCAAGCCAGCGCGTGCGCATTTCCCGTCATTGATTTGCTGTCGGGCCTTCTCAAACCAGTAGCAGCAAAGGTTGGACGCTCGTGGAAGCCGGTCACCAAAAACTTCCCATAGCGACTTCGGGTAGTCTGCGCCCAATTGCTTGCCTAATTCCTTGCGCATGAGCTTGTCTCCGAGAAATGGCGGGTTACCCACGATGACATCACACGCAGGCCATTCGCGTTCGGTATAAACTTTGAAAAGCTCGTCTTGCCCATCGTGTTCTTCTGCTTGCGCGGCTTTCAGGTTTTTCGGCTTCTTTCGAAATGTCTCGTTGAGCAGCGCGTCTTTGTTCTCGAATCCATCAAGATTTTGGAGAACCGGCGTCCGGTCGTTATCGAACCCGTTATCGCGCCGCCATTGGAGGGCTCCGATTTGCACGGAGACTTGCGCCAGCTCGTATGCGTAAGAGTTGATCTCAATCGCGCGGAGCTGCTGCACGCTCACTTCCGGTGTGAAAGTGAAGCCGAATTGCGCGGCGGCGGTGATGATTTCCTTTTCCAACCCGAGCAAAAGCTGGAGCCCGACGTAGAGGAAGTTCCCGCTCCCACATGCGGGATCGAGTACGGTGACGCCCGCGAGTTTCTTTTGGAATGCTGCGAGTGTGTCGCGTGGGGCACTCGTGGGCTTGCCCTTTGCGAGCAACGGAGTCAGGGATTGCCGGATGGATAGCCACTCGCGCCGGAGCGGGGCCATTAGCACGGGTTCCACGAGTATTTTGATATCTTCCTCGCTCGTGTAGTACGCGCCGAGTTGCGTGCGTTGCGAATCGTCGAGAGCGCGCTCGAAAAGTGTTCCCATGATGGCCGGGCGGATGGATTGCCAGTCGGAGGACGCGGCATCGGCGAGTTGTTCGATTTCGGCGGGGAGTAGTTCAAAGACGGTCGCGTCCTCGAAGAGATGACCGTTGAAATGGCGAATCTTATGAGTGCCGAAACGCCCGCCTTTCGCCATGCACTTGAAAAGGTCTTCCAAGGTTTCGGCAAAACGCTTTGGGTCTTTCAGCCCGATGGCGCACACTTCGGCGAATATATTCGCGGGCAACAGTCCCGTGTCCTCTGCGAAGAAACAGAAGACGAGCCGGTTCAGGAACCGGGCAATACGAAGGTTTTTCTTCTGCGCGACGGAATGCGCACGCCGCGTCTTGGCGTTCGCGAGTTCGACGGCTTCGCGGCCTTGCAGAGAAAGGGCGATTGCGGCGATTTTCTCCGCGAGCTTTTTCGTTACGTCTGCCGTCGTCTCCTGCGGACGCAGTTTTTCGGGTTTGGCGAGCGCCGCACGCAACACGCGTAGCGCGGCGGGCGAATCAATTTCCGCGTTCGTGAAGTCGTGCGTCTCTTGAACCGCGCCGTTGAAATTCGTACGGACGATGTAGCGGTGAAAATCGCAGACGATGAGCAGCGGCGGATTGAGCAGCGATTCGCGGTAGCGGAGAAGTTGCCGATAAGCATCCTCTAGGTCTTCGCCCGGCCCCTTGTATTCCCAGCCGAAGCAGTCGCGCTTCCACACGTCGGCGAATCCTCGCTTTTCCTTCGTTGGTTGCACTCCACCCGCTGCGTCAAACTCGAAAAGCTCCGCGTCCTTCGCCACACGCTTCTGGAAGCAAAAGGAGTCGTTGCCCGTGGGGTCAGCCTCAATCGGCGTCGGTACGCCAAGCATCCGGCACAAATCGTTGAAGTGCTCTTGGTAGGCAGCGCTTTCCTTGCCGGAAAATTTGGCCCATTTCTCTTTAAAAAATCCTGGGGTCATGTCAGCGCGGGATGCACATTCCCTGCGTATCCCTCAGCCATTCCTTCCGGTTGATGCGCCATAGTTTTCCTTTTTTGCGGCGGACGGAGTTGCGGCGAACGGAGATTGGGTTGAGCATGAGTGATGGGAGTGTGGAATTGGTGTGTTTTGATGACTAAAACAGATGCGCGGAGGGTGGCGAGGTTCCCTCCTTTTGCCAAGAGTGTTTTCCAACTCCGCGAAGATGCGCGGGATGCCGCCGAGGCGGCGGACGTAGTAGCAACTGACGATGTGCGGATGCAGGCCGAGATTCACCCACGTCTCCGCTTCGCGCTCGAAGCTCTCGATTTGCGCGGCGGTTTGGAAAAACTTGGGCTTGGGCGATTTCACCGCGAGGGCCATGCCCCAGCCGCGATGATGCACGCGATAGACCAGCCCCATGCCGCCGTCGGTGAAGATTTGCTGCACTTCGTAGCGGTCGAGGATCACGTCGCCGATTTGCCAGATGGGCGGGACGGTTTCTGGGTCGGGGTAGTTCATGCGGACTGGAGGTGGAGGAAGTCCAAGGCGGGGAAGGTGCGAAAGTCGGTGTCGAAGGAGACGAGGCGGCAGCCTGCGAGGTGAGCGAAGGCGGCGAGGTAGGCGTCTGTCCAGCGATGGGGGCGGAAGGGGGCGGACTCGGAATAGGCAGCGAGTTGGGTTTCGATGTCGCTGGATTCTGCGAGGAAGATGACTTCGGGCAGTGCGATGAAGTCGCGGTAGATTTTCCATGCTTCCGGCGGCGTGAATGGGCGGTCGCGCATCACCTTCGCGTTGGTGGCGAGGCGTAGGAGGCCGAGCATGGTGATGCGGCAGAAGGCGAGCCGGGGAGCGCCTTCGCTTTCCCAATACTGGCGGGCGCGGCGGTGGTGTTGGTGATCTTCGTCGGTGAGCGCGAGCCAAACGTTCAGGTCAGGCAGGTCAATGTCCGGCATGGGCGTCTTCGGCGTCGAGAATTTTGGCGATTTGAGCGCTGCTCAGGGCGGGGATAGTCACTCCTGTCGCCGGGCGTGCGGCGGGGAGTGGGCTGCGGGTGGGCGGGGCTTGGGCGCGTGGGCCTTTTGCGCCGCGCAAGCCGTCCTCGATAAATGTGGCCACAAGCTCTTTCATTTTGACGCCTTGCCGTGCGGCGCGTGTTTTAAGCTCACGAAACATAGGGTCTGGTAAATCTAAGGTTGTTCTCATGCCGCATCTTTATGCGAAAGCATCTTTACGTCAAGATGCGCGTTGATTCAGGCGAGTGCGCGTTTCATTGCGGCGAGCATTTCGCCCGCTGTCTGGTAGCGGTCCTTGGTTTTCACGGCGAGCGACTTTTCCAAGACGGTGGCGAGTGGCGCGGGGAGTGTGGCGTCGCGCTGGCGGAGGGGGATGATTTGTTCGTGGAGGATCACGTCTATCGGGTCGCGGTCTTTGGTGAATGGATACGGGTATGCGCCGGTGATGAGGTTGTAGATGGTCGCGGCGATGCTCCAAACGTCGGAGACGGGTTTCACGTATTTGTAGTTGGTGATTTGCTCGCGGGGCATGAAGACGGGCGTGCCTGCGTAGCTGCCGGTCATGCTCATGCCGCTGAGTCCGGCTTGCTCGAAGCTCTTGGCGAATCCGAAATCAGCGAGGCGGACTTCGCCGCGTGCGATGAGGATGTTGTGCGGCTTGAGGTCGCGATGAACGATGCCTTCGCCGTGCGCGTGGGCGAGGCCGGTGAGTGCGCCGAGGATGATGGGCTTTGCCTGCGCGAGGGAAAGGGGGCCGCGATTTTGCCGCATGAGGTCGCCCGCGCTGCCACCGTCGCAAAACTCCATGATGAAGTAGAACGCGGTGCCCGCTGCGCCGCTGTCGAAGACTTGGACGATGTTCGGATGGCGGAGTTGCGCGGTGACGGCGACTTCGCGGCGGAACTTCTCGATGGCCTCGTCGTCGGCATCTACGCGGGAGAGCATGACTTTGACGGCGACGGTTTTCCCATCGGCGATGCGGCGGGCGCGATAGACGGCACCGAAGCCGCCGCGCCCGATCTCCGCCTCGATTTTGCAGCTGGGAATTTCGAGTTTCGGCGCTTCGTTTTCCGGCGAGGCGAAGAGGATGCGGGCGAGTTGCTCGGGTGAAAGGAGCGAGATGTCGCCGAGCGCGGCGTGGCGTGGCGGTTCTTTGGGCTGAGTGATGGCGACTTCAATTTCCGTGCGCCCGACTTTGATCCAGTCGCCGTGCTGGAGCGCGACTTCCGGGTAGCGGCGTTTCGCACCGTCCTCGGGCGACTCTCCTGCTTTCCGAGCGCCGAATTTTTTGCCGTTCACGTAAGTGCCGTTGAGGCTGCCGAGGTCGCGCAGGCAGGCTTGCGGCGGGTTCACCTCGAGTATGAAGTGGTGGCGAGAAACCTCCGTGTCATCGGTGATGCGAGCGTGGCAGTCGTCCATGCGCCCGAAAATAAACGTGTCGTGGTCGGTGAAAGAGAACGTCTTGCCGTCTTTGATTTTGAGTTGGAGTTTGGCGCTCATAACGACCTGAGAGCGGAAGGGACAAAGGGAATGATGGGCAACCATGAAGGTCCAGAAGGCAGGTAGTGGGACGGGCGACCGCGCCTGTCTTTGTCTTGGAGGGCGACCCGCCCAGCGCGGATTGGGCGAGTCGCCCAATAGGACTATACAGGCGGGTCGCCTGTGCCACTACGAACTACTACGCCTTGACCCGCCGCCGCTCCCTCGGCCACGGTGTGCGCACTTTGAATTGTCTATTTTACCAATCCGCCGCCGCCGATGAGTGAACGGACTTCTCTTGCGGACGTATGTATCCGCAAGCCCGTCTTCGCGACGGTCATCAATCTCTTCCTGCTGGTCGTGGGCGTGATTTCTTTCCGCCAACTTGGCGTGGACCAGTTTCCCAATGTGGATTTGCCCACCATCACGGTGAGTGCGCAGTTGCCCGGGACTTCGCCGGAGGAAATGGAGACGACCGTCACCAAGCCGCTCGAAGAAGTGCTCAACACGATCGAGGGGCTCGATGAACTTTCGTCCACGACGAGCGAGGGCTCCTGCCGCGTGACCGCGCAATTCCTTTACTCCCGGACAAAGGACGCCGCGGCGCAGGACGTGCGCGATAAGGTGAACCAACTGCTCCCGCGTTTACCGAAAGGCATCGAGCCGCCGGTGATCGGGAAGTTCGACTCGGATGCTTCGCCCATCATGCAAATCTGCGTCAGCGCGCCGCGATCGATGAAAGAGCTGTCGTTCATCACGCAGAGACAAATCAAAGAGCGGCTGGAGACCGTGCCGAATATCGGCGCCGTCAATCTCGTCGGCGGTCGCCGCCGCGCAGTGCAAGTCGCGGTGGATGTGGATCGGCTGCGAGCAAGCGGGCTGAGCATGGCCGATTTACGCACGACGCTCGCCGCGCAAAATGTCGAAGTGCCCGGTGGACGTGTGGATCAAAACGACCGAGAGCTGACGCTGCGAACACTGGGACGACTGGAGCGTGTCGAAGAATTCGCAGACCTGAATGTCGCGAGCCGTGGCGGTGTTTCCATCAAGCTCGGCGACGTCGCGACTGTTTCGGACGGAGTCGAAGAGCCGCGCTCCCTCACCCGGCTGAACGGCGAAAACACCGTCTCGCTCGTCGTATTAAAACAAAGCGGCACCAACACGGTGGAAGTCATCCGCGGCGTGAAAACTCGGCTCGCCCTGCTGTCCGAGGAGTTGCCGCAAGACTTGCAAATTCAGGTGATGCGGGATCAATCGCGGTTCATCGAACGCTCGCTGGATGAAGTGAGCTTCCACCTTTTGCTCGGTGCAGTTCTGGTCGCGCTGACGGTCTTTGCATTTCTCCACGACTGGCGCGGGACGTTCATCGCCACGCTGGCGATCCCTGCGAGCATCATCGCCACGTTCACCCTGCTGCGCGTGATGGGCTACACACTGAATAATTTCACGATGCTCGGCCTGGTCTTCGCGGTGGGCATCGTTGTGGACGACGCCATCGTCGTCATCGAAAACATCCAGCGCACCCTTGAGGAAAAAGCCCTCGACGCGAAATCGGCGGCGATGGTGGCAACGCGGGAAATCGCGCTCGCCGTGCTGGCGACGACGCTCTCGCTCGTCGCGATCTTTTTGCCCATCCCGTTCATGGAAGGCCGGACCGGACGGTTCTTCGCGAGCTACGGAGTCACGGTGACGTTCGCGATTTTGGTGTCGATGTTTGTGAGCTTCACGCTCACGCCGATGCTTTGTTCGAAGATGCTGCGTCACACCGCAGATCCCGCGCTGCGCCGCAAACGAGCGGAAGGCGGCGTGCTCATGCGCGCACTGACTCGTTGGTACGATGGGCTGCTCGGCTGGTCGCTGCGCCATCGCTGGGTAATCATCCTCGTATCCATCGGCGTGACTTGCACGATTCCGGTGCTCATCAAACGCGTCGGCTTCGCATTCATCCCGCAGGACGACGCGAGCGAATTTGAAGTCACCATGCAAACGCCGGAGGGAACTTCGCTGGAGCGGACCAAAGTGATCGTGGACGAGATCGAAACCCGTCTGAAGAACATCAAGTTCGGGGACATGCAGGCCGTGACCGACACGCTCGTGACCATCGGCGACACCAGCGGCCGCGCCGCGCGCGGCGAGGGCAACGTGACGAAGTGCAGCATCTACTGCCGCCTTCCGGAGCTTGGAGGGATGGTAGAAACTTGGCGCGGAAAAACGCGGCAATGGTCGCAGCTCGACGCCATGGCGCAGGCCCGCAAGGTCGTCGCGGCGTATCCGGATTTCCGCACGAGCGTGCAGTCGATCTTCCGCGTGAGCAGCGGTGGCTCCCGCAACGCCGAGCTGGAAGTCGGCCTCACCGGACCGGACCTCGCGACGCTTATTACCCAAGCGGAGAAGTTCGCGGCCACACTCACGGCGGAAGGACACTTCATTGATGTGGACGTTTCCCTTTCGAATCGGAAGCCCGAGCTGCAAGCGCGCATCGACCGGGAAAAGGCGAGCCAGTTCGGCGTGAGCGTGCAGGAAGTCGCCGCGACGCTTCGCACGGCGGTCGGCGGTGAGATCGTCTCGGCATGGAAGGAGGGCGACGAGCAATACGACGTGTGGCTCCGCGCCGAGCCTGCCGACCGGACATCGCAGGAAACCATTGAGCAGACGGCCATCCGTACAAAGTCCGGGCTGCTGCCGCTGGCCAATTTCGTGCGCTTCACCGAGGCGCGCGGCCCCGCGGAAATCGAGCGCTTTCAACGCACTCGCAAAGTCACCGTGCTCGCGAATTTGAACGGCCTCGCGCTCAGCGACGGCATGAACCGCGCTCGGGAACTTGCTGCCGCAACGGAACTTCCAGCCGGATACAACATCGTATTCACAGGCCGCGCCAAGAGTCTCGACGAGACGCTGAACAACTTCCTCAAGGCTCTGCTGCTTGCGTTCCTTTTCATGTATTTGATTTTGGCCGCGCAGTTTGAGCATTTCATCTATCCCGTCTCCATCTTGCTCGCTACGCCGCTGTCGCTCCCGTTCGCTCTCCTCGCGATGATCTGGCTCGGGCAGCCGCTGGATATTTACGCAATCTTCGGCGTGTTCATGCTCTTCGGCGTGGTGAAAAAGAACGGTATCTTGCAGATCGACTACACCAACGTCCTTCGCGCTCGCGGCACTCCACGCGACGAAGCAATCCGCGAAGCAAACCGCGTTCGGCTCCGCCCCATCCTCATGACGACGCTCCTTCTCGTCGCCTCTATGATTCCCCTCGCCCTCGGCACCGGCCCCGGCAGTGCTGGCCGCGCGAGCATGGCGAAAGTGATCATCGGCGGACAGATGATGTGCCTGCTCCTCAGCCTGCTCGTCACCCCGGTGACGTATGCGCTCTTCGATGACCTCGGGCGGATTCTGCTCCGCCAGAAACGCGAGCCGGGAGACAGTAAAGCGGCGGACGAAGTTTAGGGAGCGGCGACGCGCTGGGATGTATAGATGCTGGAGCGTCCGCTGAAGAGGAACGCAAGGAAGCATGCCGTGGCGATATTGACGCTGTGCGTCGCGCCGAACAGCTCGATGCCCATGAGCGTACAGGCCAGAGGCGTATTGGTAGCTCCAGCGAAAATCGCGACAAAGCCGAGCGCCGCGAAAAGATCCGGAGGCGCGCCGAGAAGCCCCGCAAGCGCATTTCCGAGCGCTGCGCCGATGAAGAAGAGCGGCGTGACTTCGCCGCCTTTGAACCCCGCGCCAAGCGTCACTACGGTGAAGGCGATCTTCCAAAGCCAGCTCCACGAGTGAATCTCCGCCGAAGTGAAAAACGACGGAATGGTGATCGCGTGCGGGTCACGCGACCAAACACCGAGCCCGAGATAGTCCGCCGTGCCGACGAGAAAAAACAATCCAACGACCAACGCGCCGCCCACGGCCGGGCGCAGCGGCGCATACGGGATAAGCTTTTTGAAAAGTGCGCTGATCCGGTGCGACAACTCCGCAAAGAAGGTGCTGGCGACCCCGAACGCCGCCGATGCGAGCACGACCTTGAAAAGCAGCCACGGGTCCAAGTGGAAAAACGCCGCCGCCGGGCGCTCATTCGCGAGATACGCAATCGCGTAGTGCGTATGTCCGATTCCCCAAGCGTGACACGTCCAGTCGCCGACAACGGCCGCGATGAAACACGGAATCAGCGCCTCGTATCGAATCCTCCCGATGATCAAAACCTCCAGCGCAAAGACCGCACCGGCGAGCGGCGTACCAAACACCGCACCGAAGCCCGCCGCGACGCCACCCATGAGCATGATTCTCACGCTCGCGACCTCCAGTCGGAACATCCTGCAAAATCCGCTCGCGATACTACCGCCCATCTGCACCGCCGTCCCTTCGCGACCCGCCGATCCGCCGAAGAGATGTGTGACGAGCGTGCCGAATAAAATCAACGGTGCCATACGCCGAGGCACACCGCCGCCGGGTTGGTGGATTTGATCGATGATTAAATTGTTTCCGCCCTCCGCGGAGCGCCCATAGTGGTGATACAGCAGTCCGACCAGGAAGCCTGCGAGCGGAAGCAAGTAGAGCAGCCACGGATGGTCGAAACGAACGCCCGTGACAGCATCGAGACTCCACAAAAAGAACGCCACCGCCGAGCCCGCAGCAATGCCCAACGGGATAATGAGCGCGATTAATCTGAGCGCGGCAATAGCCCTTGCGAACCCCTCCACAATCCGTTGCCGAACCGCTTTCACGCGTAGTGTCAACGCGACAGCGGAGTCTGTGTAGCCTCTTCCAGCGCGCCCATTGCGGCTTGGAGCTCGATGATGGCATCGAGCCGCGAGATGCGCGTGGTGGAGCGTTCGACTTCGGCGCTGACGAGTGCGAGCTTGTCGCCTTCGCCCGCGGCGAGGATGCGCTGGAGGCTCTCGATTTGGCTGCCCTGTTCCTTGAGCAGGTCGGCGGTCGTAGCGAGCTTTGCGCGCGCTGCTTCCACACCGGCTGCGGCGCGGTCGCAATCGGCGAGGACTTTGGCCTGCACGGCGTCGAACTTCGCGGCGGCTTCCTTGCGCTTCGCCTCGGCCTCGCCGATGGGGCCTTTGTTTTGGTTTAAAATGGGGAGCGTCAGCCCGATCCCGAGCGCCCATTTGTTCTCGCCTGCGTCGAGCTGGTAGCCGGGATTGAGATGGATGTCGGGATATTGCTTCGCGACTTCGAGCCGGAGCGCAGCCTCTGCGGCGGCATACTCTGCGAGGGATGCGATCACATCAGCGCGGTGGGTGAGCGCTGCCTTTCGATGGGCGAGGCTAATTCCCGGAATCACTTCGAAAGCCGCGAATGAAAACTTCGCACCCGAGAGTCCGCTTGTGCTCATGGTGAGCGACTCGGCCAGCGCGGCGCGGGCGAGCGCGGCGGACTTCGCGGAGTCGGAGCCTTGGAGACGGAGTTGCGCGGCGAGCAGCCGCGGCTGCGCTGTTTCCATCATGGAAACAGCGCCTGCTTTGATCCGCTCCTGAATGAGTCGCAGCACCTCGGCCTGCTTTGCCGAAGCTTCTTCGATGAGCGCCGTTTTGCGCTCCGCCGCCGAGAGTTCCAGCATCGCCTTGCGCACCGCCGCGCGGACTTTCCAATTGGCCTCAATGACGTGGGCCGCTGCTGCGCGGGATTGCGCGCTCGCGACCTCCGTGCGATGCAAACGCTTGCCGGCAGTCTCGAAGGTCCAGTCGAAATCCACGCCGTAAGTCCCGGCGATCCAGGTGGCATGCGGCGTGATCAGTTGCGGTGAGAACGCCACCGTGGGATTCGGCCGCTCGCCTGCCGTGCCAAGGGCGGCGTGCGCAGTGTCATACTGGGCGCGCGCCACCGCAACATCGGCGCTATTGGCCAGCGCAAGCTCCG
>JAYSTZ010000410.1:0-1556 GCA_043719365.1 Verrucomicrobiaceae bacterium
AAAGCGTGTCGATCACCGGCGGCACGGAATCCGTGGACATCTTGACGCTCGGCACGCTGAAGCTGGCTCCGGGAGCCTATATCGACATCGATGCGGGAAATGCGTCCATTTTTGCGCTCGGCGCCAACGTGGTGACGGACCCGACAGCTCCGCTGGGCAGCCCGCTCGTGATCACGGGCGGCGGCATCCGAACCACGGGAAATCTTTCGGTGTTCGCCTCGAGCTTCGATCTGGACCGCAGCGTCCTGGTCGCGCAGGGAGGCAGCATCGTTGCGGGCGCGTCGTTGGACTTTAAGGCGGTCGGTCTCGGTGCCAATGCTCCGCAGTTCATCGCGCCTCAGTCGATCTCGCTGTTTGCAGGGCGCGACATGGATATTTCCAGGAGCGTCTTCTCCACGCTCGATACGAATCTCGACGCGCGAAATAATCTCACGCTGGACACCGTTGCCTTCCTCACGGCCGGTGGGCCTGCGTTGAACACGAGCTTGAGAGCCGGGAATAACCTGGACCTTTCGACGGTCGCGTTCCGGTCGCAAAATGTGTCGCTGGACGCGCAAAAAATGCGGCTGACGCAGGTCGGGTTTTTCCCAGGAACCACGGCACCCGGCAATGCGAGCCTGACGGCCTCGGGTGCGATGCAACTGGTGGGTGTGAATTTCCAAATGCAAAATGTCGCGCTGGAAGCGCGGACGATGGCGTTGACGAATGTCGCGTTTGCGGCGCGGTCGAGCGTGACGCTGCGGTCGCAGACCGGACTGCTCGCGAATCGCCCGAACACCGGCCGGCCCGTCGAACTCGGCAAAGTGAACTTCATCCAGAACGTGACCTACGGAGGCAAGCCCGCGCAGAACTTCATCGACCGCGGCATCACGCTCACCAAGTAAACCGACCGCTTTTCCACACCATGCGCTCCCTCGCTTTTCTCCTCCTCACGGTCGCAGCCGCCACCGCCGCCAGGCCGATCGACTCCGCGGTCAATACCGCCCAAGGCGTGGGCAATCAGGGCCAGCTCAGCGCGTATGCGAAACGCGGCGCTTTGAATGACGGCGAAGCAGTTCCCGAACTTTATGCCGGGGAAAATCGCGATGTCGGCCCGCAGATGCTCATCATGCAGCAAATGCGGAAAGTGTATTTCGAGGGCGGGCTCGATTTGCAGTATTACTACACCTCGAATGCGCTGCTGACGGAAAAGGGGAACACGGACACCGGCGTGCTGCTTTCCACTGCGTATTTCGGCCTCGCTCCGACGCCTTTCGATCTGTGGGGCGGCAAGCTCCAGTGGCGCGCGGGCTACAAGCAGCAGGCTTACAACTACGGGCTCGATAAGACTTCGAACCAGCTCAACAATCTCGATTTCACCGTCGGCACCGTCTATCTGAACGCGCGTTACACTTTCGCCGAGAAATGGACGGCGTCGCTCGGGATGGATTACAATAGGTTCCTCAGTTTCGACTCGAACGGCGATGAGTTTTACACCGAAGCACTGCCGCAATGGGGCATCGAGCGCCTTTTCGAGATCAACGAAAAGACCTACATCTCGATGGGCTATTTCGGCG
>JAYSTZ010000042.1:0-2112 GCA_043719365.1 Verrucomicrobiaceae bacterium
TGGTGCGCTCGAAGAGCTTGTCGGTAAGTTGCTCGAGCTTCGAACGGGTGAGCTTTTTCTGGATGTGCTTCGGCCCCGTCTGGTCGGCTGTGACGAAGGGCAGATTGATCTCGTATTCCTGCGAACTGGAGAGCGCGATCTTCGCTTTTTCCGCTTCCTCTTTAATGCGCTGCACCGCGTCGGGCTGCTTCGTGAGGTCGATGCCGGACTCGGCTTTGAACTCGGCGAACATCCAATCCATCACCGCGTTGTCCCAATCATCGCCACCGAGATGCGTGTCGCCGTTCGTAGCTTTCACCTCGAAGACACCGTCGCCGATTTCGAGCACCGAGATGTCGAAAGTGCCGCCGCCGAGATCATAGACGGCGATCTTTTCGTCCGCCTTCTTATCGAGGCCGTAAGCAAGCGACGCGGCGGTCGGCTCGTTAACGATGCGGAGCACTTCGAGGCCCGCGATTTTGCCCGCGTCCTTGGTCGCCGTGCGCTGCGAGTCGTTGAAATACGCGGGCACCGTGATGACCGCTTGCGTGATCGTCTCGCCCAGCTTCGCTTCCGCGTCGGATTTGAGCTTCGCGAGGATCATCGCGCTGATTTCCGGCGGCGAATAAGTCTTCGTCTCGCCATTCACCGTCACCGAAATGTGCGCGTCGCCATTCGCCGCCTTCACGACTTTGTAAGGCACGCGATGCAGTTCGTTCTGCACCTCATCAAACTTCCGCCCCATGAACCGCTTCACCGAAAAAATCGTGTTCGTCGGATTCGTCACCGCCTGCCGTTTCGCCGCCTGCCCGACCACGCGCTCGCCGCTCTTGGTGAAAGCGACGACGCTGGGTGTGGTGCGCGCGCCTTCGGAATTTTCGAGGACGACCGGCTCGCCGCCTTCCATGACGGACATGCAGGAATTGGTGGTGCCGAGGTCGATGCCGAGGATTTTAGCCATGTGAGTTGTTGGTGGAGTCTTGGGAAAATGGTTGGGCCGACCGCAAAAGCACGGGTCGGGCCGGACGCTGGCTAAGTTCTAAGTGCCTGTTTTCCAGCGGACTACCGAATTTCACAAAAGCCCATGTGTGAGACATGGCACAGGGTGTGGCACACTCCGAGCCCGGCATGTGGGACATCGCGGCGCAGCAGCACCGATTCGAGTTTACATCCCAGAAGAAAATATCCCGCTTGCCGCTGCGCGTTTTCGCGGCACTATTCCGCTCCGCCAAATCCGGCGCGTTGGTTTTCCACGCCGGCAAACAGTGGAATCAGGATGGGTGGCAGAGTGGTCGATTGCGCACGCCTGGAAAGCGTGTTTACCGCAAGGTAACGGGGGTTCGAATCCCCCCCCATCCGCCACTCTGAGTTACCAAAACCCGCGGCCGATCGGAATCTATCCACCGCCAGCGGCGAAGGTTTTACCGTATCGATCGATGACATCGCGCTGAGCAAGGAGCGCATTGGCAACCGGGTTGTCTCGGCTACGGTTGCAGCTCCGGGAAAGTAAGGGGTGCGTCGCTGCCAAGTTGTCTGCACCGATTGGGGAATCATCAGCAGATGCCGGCACCAACCATCGCCCGTTGTGACGCATCAAGAGCCGCATCGCGGCTTGCGGACGTGTCGCCCAGCCTGCGCAGATTGAGCGGGCGGTTTCCACGCTCGCTATGTTAGCCATGAGGGAGCCATGCACTTTTCCACGATCCTCGCCCTCATTTTCGGAGCCCTCGTCCTCGTGGCCCTCGTCTGCGTCTGGGCCTATCTCCAGCGGCGCAAGCAACTGACCGCAAAATACGGCGATCCTGAAATTGCGCGTCGCATAATGAAGCGGGTGCTGTGGCAGGGGGAAACGCAGGAGCAACTCCTCGAATCGCTCGGGACACCGGCGGACACCGATCAAAAGGTCCTCAAGACGAAGAGCAAGGAAGTGTGGAAATACCGGCCTGTGGGAAAGAACCGGTTCGGGCTGAAGGTGACGCTCGATGACGGGATCGTGGTGGCTTGGGACAGCAAGGATTGAGTTTCGGCATGGCTGCCGATGCGGATGGCTGGCGCTGGGTCTCATGGGAAAATGGCGGTGTCATGGAATCCTAGAGGGTGTCATGCACTTTGCTGGGAGATGGAATTGAGCAT
>JAYSTZ010000411.1:0-1554 GCA_043719365.1 Verrucomicrobiaceae bacterium
TGCCTACGTTTACGTATGGGCATCGAACAAAGCGCTGATCGCCGGACACACCCCGGACCCGGCGGGGCGTTATCACACGAACTTCGTGCTGACGAAAAACTCGGGAGGAAATGTGCTTCTCACGAAGCCGGATGGCGTGACAATCAGCAATCCATTCGCTCCGTCGGCAAACCCATATATCCCGTACCCAGCGCAGACGGACAATGTATCCTACGGCGTCGGCGCGCCGGTCACTTCGGTATTGTCGCTGCTCCCAATCGGGGCGACTGCGACCTATTTTGTCCCGACCGCTTCGAACGGCGGACCGGCGATCGGCGGCACTTGGGTCAGCCCTTCATTTGACGACTCGGCTTGGAACGCCGGCTCGACCGGAATCGGATACGACACGACCACGGGAGGCACAGGCCCGATTCCTGTAGAAATCGAGCCCAACAATACTGCTCCTCAAGCGAACAATGGCTCCGCGAACTTTTCCGCAGTCGCCGCCGCAAAATACCAACTCGCCATCGCAGGCAGCATCATCGACGGGGCTGATGTCGATTTTTACAAGCTCGGCGCGATGGAATCCACGGCTGGCGGCGACACAATCACCGTCACGGTGAGCGGTGCCAACAGCAACCGTGGGACGCTCGCAAACCCGACCGTGGAGCTCTGGCGGAACAACAGTGGCTCGCCCGTGCTGGTGGTATCGGATGCAGACGGCGGGCCGGGAGTGGATTCCCAGATTTTGAACTACTCGGTGACGAACTCGGACACCTACTTCGTCAAAGTGACCGGCAACGGCGGAACCGGAACCTACGCACTCTCGGTGCTGCTCGATAACAAAGACATCGTCCCTGCGACCGGCACGACGACTTCCGCAGAAGGCGAGGCGGCGAGTGGAGTGAACGATTTGCTGACGACCGCGACGGAGCTGAGCGCGAGCTGGCGCGTGATTAACTACTCGTCGATTACGAACGGACTTCTGGCTTCCGGAGATGTGGATTCTTACAAGTTTTCCGTCGTGGCGAATACGATTCTGACGTTCAGCGCGATCGCGACGTCGGGTGTGGAACTCCGTTGCAGCGTCGTGGACGCCACTGGAAATACGACGCTGGCATTTGAAGACGGGACATCGTCGGGGCAGGGGAATAACTCGCGTATTTACTGCTATCGCGCCCCGGGTAACGGATTTCAGTATATCCAAGTCCAGACGGTGGGCGGCAGCGGAAGCTACACGCTGGATGTTTCGATGAGCTCGACGAGCACGCCAGCGGCACCGTCGTCGCTTTCCACGCTCATCGGTAAAAACATCGAATTTGAGATGAAGGGAATCAACCCCACGGCGTTTATCCGGGTTCCGTTCACGGTTTCAGACCTTTCGCAGATTACGAACCTCACACTCCGGATGCGCTACAAAGACGGAATGATCGCATTTGTCAACGGCACCGAAGCCGTGCGCAACAACATCGGCGATGCGACCACGCCGACTGCGCTGGCTGTGGCGGCACCCACTCTTCCTCCATACAACGGACGCACGCCGGTGTCGCAAAACACACCGACGACCCCGGTGAG
>JAYSTZ010000412.1:0-3605 GCA_043719365.1 Verrucomicrobiaceae bacterium
GATACCTTTACCATGAAACTACTCATCGAAGCGTCTCTTATCCTCGCAATTTCAACGGCATCGGTGCTCGCAGGCACACCGATCATGGAGGCGAAAAGAGTCGTCACCATGGCTGGCAGCCCATTTGACAAAGGCCGCATGGAGCTCCAATCGGCGAGTGGCGCGTATTTCTCGTTCAACAACTCGGGCCAGCCGGGCGTGGACTATTCCGCCACATCTTACCGGCTCGGCATCATGCTCAACTCGCCGTCCGGCGACGGCTGCCTTCGCGGAAACAACGAACTGCTTCTCCAGTTCACCTACGGCGGCGTCTTCCATGGCGCAGGTAATGGACTCGGCGTTGCTGCGGTGCTCTGGCGCTACAATTTCGTTCAGCCCGACTCACGCTGGGTGCCGTATGTGCAGGCCGGCATCGGCGCGATGTATAACGACATTTTCGACGACCGCCCCATAACGCCCGTAGCTCACGAGTGGGAGCTCAATCTCGAGGCCGCTGTAGGCTTGCGCTATTTCCTGAGCGAGCGTTGGTCGATCAACGTCGAAGCCGACTATCGTTACTCCGGTTTCGATTCAGTCGGTGCTTCGGTAGGCCTCGGGCTGCACTTTTAGTCACCGCTTGCGCACCCGCTTCCGCGACCGAGCGGAAGCGGGTCAGCGATCTGTGTGACTTCACCGGGGCAGACGGGTCGATAGAACACTCACTCCGGCGGCAGTTCACTCGCCGCAGCCCGGATGTCGTGATCCGCTTCGTCGATCCCATCTTCGATGAGTTGCTCTGCGATGCTCTTCTCATCCTCGCCGCCCACGTCTTCAACCCGGTGTCCGGATTGGTCCAGCGGATCATCCCAAGCCGTGAGTTCGTTCACTGCGGAGTCCCGGTGCGGAGGTCTGCCTGCGAGTTCAGCGGCGGCTTGCTTGAGGTCGGCGGCGCTCGCCTTCGTGCGTCCATCGCTGTGCGCGAGCTCTGCGGCGCGGCTTTCGATATCGGTCTGGTTTGCCTGTCCGAGGCCTGACGCTCCGGCTTTTAGGCGGGTTGGTAAAACGGGATTCATGAGTGCTGAGACGGCGGTCCTATTGGCAGCCTTCGAGCGGATTGATGGCGATTGCACTCGCTGGCTTCATGGTGGTCGGAAAATTCATACATCCGTGAATCGCGGCCCGCCCACTCACTGCGCGGGTCTTTTCTCGATTTTTTCGACGGCCCCCCGTCCGCCGCCCGGCGTATAAAAATACACGCAAAGCCACGGCGCGCCGCGAACCACAGGTATGCCTACGCATCTGCCAATCGCATCTTTTGAACATCTGGAACCAGCCGAATTGCTGGCGCAACGTCTCACCGCCGCAGGCTTCGAGGCGATCACCAGCGACGAAACCGCGGAGCAACTCCTGCAATTTATGAGCCCGAACCCTCACGCTCAATTCCACGCGCTCGTCCTCGCGGAGAAGGCGGACGCTGCTTTGATGTGGCTGCGACAGCACGATGCCAGCGAGCATGTGCTGGACTCTGCGATTCGGTGTCCGGACTGCGGCTCTTCGCAGGTGGAGTATCCGCAGTTTTCCCGCAAGACTCTCATGGGGTCCGCTATTCCGGCCATAGCGGCCGCAGTTGGAATCATCGACCGGCAGTTCGTTTGCACAGCCTGCCAGTTCACCTGGTCGCCTGCACTACCTGCCGCTTAGCGCAGCGGCCAGAACCGGGGTACAAGCACGATGGCAATGGCGAAGATGAGCAGCGTGAGCGGCACTCCGACGCGTGCAAAATCGCGGAAGCGGTAGCGCCCCGGCCCATACACCATCAGGCACGCAGGCTCCAGCGGAGTGAGGTAGGAACAGCTCGCAGCCACCGCGATCATCATCGCAAAAGTGCGCGGATTCAAATTTAGCTGGTAGGCCGTTGCCATGGCGACGGGCAGCACGACGATTGCGGCTGCTTGATTCGACATGGGCTGGGTCAGCAACACGGTGAGGACAAAGAACGCTCCCAATACCGCCACCGGCCCCACTCCCGATGTCCACACAACGATCTTTGCAGCGAGATACTGCGCAGCGCCGGTTTGCTCCATGGCAACTCCGAGCGAGAGCATGGACGCGATGAGTATGACGGCTTTCCATTCAACCTCCCGATACGCTTCCGTGGAGCTGATGCAACGCGTGAGGAATACAGCCACCACACCGAGCATCACCGCCACGGGAAGACCCATGACTTTAAATGTGGGGAGGGCGATGACCGCGACGAATATCGCGATCGCAAAGGGCGCGAGCTTTAGCCGCGGCCGGACCTCTTCCGGCGTGCCGACCACGCGGACAGCATCCGCTTGCTCCAGCGTGTGCAGACGCTCGCGGTGACCTTGAAGCAAAAGAATATCCCCGATTTGAAAGCGAACCTCGCTGAGTTTTCGCAGCATCGTCTCGCCATGGCGGCTGATCCCGAGCACTTGAAGTCCGAATCGCTCGCGGAAACCGTAGCCCTTCAACGTCCGCCCGATGAGCTCCGAGCGCGGCAGGATCAGGGCTTCCATCAATCCAAGTTCGTCCGGCGACAGACCTGGTTCGGAGAGTTTCACGTCTGCTTTGATTTCAATCCCGGGGACGTCTTTGATCTTCAGGATGTCCTCGCTCGCGCCCTCGACGATGAGCACATCGCCGGTTTTCAAGACGACTTCGGCACCCGGCCAGATGCTTTCGTTCTTTCCCCGCAGGATACGGAGGATTCGGATGTCTAGGTCGCGGCCCACGCCTGCGGCCTCCAGCGTTTTGCCGGCGAGCGAAGATTCTGGAAGAATGATGATCTCGGAGAGATACGGGCGGAAGCCGAGCGGCCCACTGCTACTGTCGTCACCGGCGAATCGATCCGGGACTAAACGATAGCCGATTGTAAGAAGGTACAAGGAGCCGATGATTGCGATCGGGATTCCCACAGGAGCGAGCTCAAACATTCCCATCGGAGGGAGGTGATAGTCCTTCAGAATCCCGCTCACGACGATGTTAGTGCTGGTGCTGATGAGTGTGACCGAGCTGCTCACAATTCCGGAAAACGCGAGAGGCAGCAAAAGCTTCCCAGGGCTCATCTTCACTTTCCGCGCGAGCCCGATGACCATGGGAAGAAAGAATGCGGTCGATGCCGTGTTGCTCATGAAGGCTCCAAGTGTCGCGGAAGAAACCACCACCACGACCACCATGCGCCCCGGACTATCACCCGTGAGCCGCAGGATTGCGCGGCCTGCGAGGTCCATCACGCCGGTGCGCTGTAAGGCGGCGGTGAGGATGAGCAGGCCGAGAATGACGATGACTGTGTCACTGCCAAAGCCCGCGAATGCCTGACCCGCAGGGACGAGTCCCGTGAGCGTGAGCGTGAGCAAAAGTGCCAGCGCGACGACATCCGCAGAGATGATCTCTACGGTGAAGAGCACCATCGCAAGCACCGTGAGGAACAAGACCAGGCCGATGGAAAAGGTCATCGCACGTCAGGCGCGGAGATTACTCTATCGTCGGGTTGTCGATGCCCAGAGCACCCGCAAGATCCGTGAGGTGCTCCTGTTCCTGCGCGATGATTTTACGAAGCACTTCGCTCAGCCCGAATTCGCCTATCGCCTCGGCCTGGCGGA
>JAYSTZ010000413.1:0-1552 GCA_043719365.1 Verrucomicrobiaceae bacterium
CTACATCCATAATCCGACGGTCGCTGGTTCGATTCCAGTCCGCGCAACAACTGCGCGTTAGCTCAGCGGTAGAGCAGCGGAAGTAACGTTTCTCAAACACCTTGTCACCGCGCCTCTTTAAATAAACACACAACTATGAACACAAACCTCATTCCTACCGGCGAAGCCACGGCGATTTTGCCTGCTCGCGACAACAAAGGTAAACCCATCGCGGTTTTCGGGACCGAAGCGATCCGCAATGGATTTGATGCTGGTTGCCTTGAACAAGCGCTCAATTCCCGCAGCGCGCCGGGCGTGACGGACCTTGTCCTGAACCCCGATGCACACCAAGGCTACGGTGCGCCGATTGGATGCGTGATGGTCTCGCCGACGCACATTTATCCCGGCCCTGTGGGCGTGGATATCAAGTGCTCGATGAGCCTGCTCCAGCTCGATATTCCCGAGGACGCCGTCCGCGATAAAGCAGTGCGTCGTGCGCTTATCAACGCAATCGTTGAGCGCACTCCGACGGGTGCCGGACAAGGTCAACGTTCGGCGAAAAAATCACGCCGCGTGTCGGCGGAACTCGGTGCGCAAGCGTGCGTCGAGGGAGCGAGCCGGGCAGTTTGCGAAGCGCTTGGGATTCCGCCTGAGTGGGCGGAGCGCTGCGAGGATTCATTTCATCTCGGACACGACGATACGCGTGATGCGCTGGCGAACCGCCTTGGGTGGGTTCGTGAGTCGGGACGCGTCCGCAATTTCACGGAGAAAATGCAGCAACTCGGGAGCTACGGTGGCGGAAATCATTTCGGTGAATGCGAGGTCGTGGACGTGAACGATCACGCCACAGCGGAGGTTTTCGGGATGCGCGATAAACACGTCGCGTTCCTTTCGCACTGCGGTTCACGCGGGTTTGGAAACATCCTGGCGTGCGCGCAATTCCGCGATCTCGAAGAGAAGTTCGAGAAGTGGGGAACGCCGTTTCCTGCTGGCGACAAAAAGCTCGTTTACGCGCCGCTCGGGACTCCCGAAGCCGATGCGTATCTCGACGATTTGGCACTCGGATCGAACTTCGCGACGGTGAATCACATGCTGATCAACGCGCTCGTGTTGGAGGCGTTTCAGGAAGTGCTGCCCGGCGCGACGGGGCGGCTGGTGTATTTCATCAGTCACAATATCGCGCGTCAGGAGATCGTCGGGAACGTGAAATCGTGGGTGCATCGAAAAGGTGCGACTCGCGCTTTCCCCGGCGGACATTTCGCACTGAAAGACACGCCGTTTTACGAAACCGGACATCCGATTCTGCTGCCGGGAAATCCCCGCGACGGCTCGGTCGTCATGGTTGCGCAACCCGGCGCCGAGGCAAGCTGCTACAGCGTGAACCACGGCGCAGGTCGCTCGATGGGACGCAAAGCGGCAACGCGAGCGCTGGATCAAAAAGTGGTCGATGCCGAATTCGACGCCGGAGATATCCTGACGAACTGCCGACAATATCCGATCGACGAAGCTCCCGATGCCTACAAAGATTTCGCCGAAGTCCTCAAAAGTGTCGAGACCGCCGGACTCGCTACAA
>JAYSTZ010000414.1:0-8702 GCA_043719365.1 Verrucomicrobiaceae bacterium
ACGACCATCGGCGGTACGCACGATGACGCCATAACGGGCCGGGTCGAGTTCGGCGGGCGAAGCAATGGGCTCGAATGAATGGAGAACGCTGACTTCAAAGCGGAGATTATGCATCTCGACGCTCGTGAGTTTCGGAAAGCGCGGGTCGTCAAACGCCGCGCCATTCGCATTTCGCCATGTCTCTTCGACCACATTTGGAGTCTGCGGAGTCTCCAGCGTACCGATGCAACCGCGAAGTTTACCACCGGAAGTCTTGATGGTCACAAAGACTCCCGCCTTTTGCTGAAGATAATCGCCCAGAGACTCGGGCGGCTCGTCAATTCGCCCGGCAAGCGTGTTCTCTACTGCGCGCCGGGCCAGTCGCGGGAGATCCTCGCCCGTCGTGAACTCATCGGAGCGATCCTCTTTTGCAGCGTATAAAATCGCGACGCCGTAGCCGACGCCAAATGGCCCTTCGTAGCTGAGCACCCGCCCGCCGTCACTCTTCCAGCCCGTCGCAGACAGGGCCACCGCCGTGGAATCCACCACATCCTCCGCAGCCCGCGCCTGCAGACCCGGCGGGATACGCTCGATGTCGCGGTAGGCTTTCGCACGCAGCAGATCGATGAAGCGCGCATCGAAGTCTTTCGCAGTCGGCTCGTAACCCGCCGGGGCTCCGGGAATCAACCGGTGGCTCATGTCGCCACTCGCGACGATGGCAATCTTCTTCCGTAAATGATCTGCGGCCATTGTGATCGCGTGGCCGATTCCGTGAATGCCGCCCGCGCCCGGCGAGTTCAGCGCGATGACCACGGTAGGTCCTGTCCAGCCTGCCTCCATAAGGAACCAAAGCGGCACGGCCGCACCGTGATCCAGAGGCCCTGCGGGAATCCCCGAAATCTGCACTCCCGCACGTGGCCCGGCCTTGGCGAGCGCCTGCACAAACTGCGAATCCACGGGCAGGACCACGCTTTCATCCGGCGCATTGAAAGGCGCAAACGTGCCGCGCAACTCCTCGCAATCCCAGACGCCAAAGGCGAAGGGCGAACGCGGGGAATGGGGCGAAATGAGCACGATCGTCTCCGGTTGTGTCGCGAGGATTTCGAGGGAAATCTCCCGCATGGCCGCCAGTGAAGCGTTTACGTCGGCAAGACGGTCGCGTCCGACGGCGGGCACGAGGATCGGCGGGTGCGGCATCAGGGCTGCGATGGCGATGTTCATGAGGGCAACATTACGCGAATTGCGTGCGCACCGCAAATCCTTGCTCGCACCATCGCGCGCCCGCGACTATTTCACCGCGTCTTGAATCGTCTGCGCTATCTTTCCGTCTTCTGTCTTTTTCTGCTGAACGCCTGCACGTCGGGCAGGTTTCGCCACGTCCCGCGCTCGCCAGCCTGCGTCCCCTCCCCTACGTTTTGCGAGGAGATGGAGTGCATGGCGAAGACACCATGGACCACCGGAAACTCGGTTCGCACACTGGAAAATGGCGACGCATTTTTCCCGCCGATGCTTCGTGCCGCTGCAAACGCGAAGCGCAGCATCACCTTTGAATGCTACACCGCGCGCGACTGCCAGCCGGTCGCCGACTTCAGCCGCATCCTCGCAGCGCGTGCGCGCGCCGGAGTCAAAGTTCACGTCATCCTTGATGCATTCGGGTGCTGGCCGTGGGGCGATCATCACATCGCGGAGATGCAAAAAGCCGGCGTGGAGTTGAAACTCTACAGCCCGTTCAATTTCTTCATCCCGCTTCGATACAATCACCGTACTCATCGTCGAGTTCTCGTCGTCGATGGGAAGATCGGATTTTGTGGAGGGGCAGGCTGGGCCTACAATTGGACCGGCCACGCGCAAGATCGCGGTCACTGGCGCGACACACAATATGAACTCCGCGGGCCTGTCGTTGCCCAGCTTCAGGACAACTTCAGCGACAACTGGAAGGAACTCACCGGCATCACTCTCACCGGCCCGGCATACTACCCGCCGCCCGGAAAGCCCGGCGCACTGACCGCGCAAATGGTCGCTGGTTCGCCGATGAAACAGCGCGACACGCTCGGCAGCAGTACACTGCTCGCCATCCGCGCCGCGCAAAAGTCGATCGTGATCGAACACTCCTATTTCCTCCCGACCGCCGAGATTCGCGACGCGTTGCTCGACGCGCTAAAACGCGGCGTTCAAGTGCAAGTAATCATCCCCGGCGAAAACACCGACATGCCATTTGCCAAGGAAATCATGCAGAGCACGCTTCGGCGCTTCATGGATGCTGGCATGGAAATATACGAATTCCAGCCGACGATGATGCACGGCAAGCTCGTGTCCATCGACGATCAGCTCAGCATCGTCGGCTCCGGCAATCTCGATCCGCGCTCATTTTTCCTCAACGACGAGAACAATCTCCACGTCTTGAATCGCGCCTTTGCAATCGAACAGAGAAAGATGTTCGAGCGCGACCGAGCCCGCAGCAAGCGGCTCACCGAAGAAACCTTGCGCATCAGTTTTGCCCGCAGGTTCCGCGGATTCTGGGGCCACTTCGTGGTGGGCGTGCTATAATTCAGGCTCATGATTCGTCGCTTTCTAAAACGCGTGCTCTTCCCGCCGATGGTCATCATCGCGGCTCTGATCATGTTCGTGGAGGAATGGTTGTGGGACCATCTCACGACGGCGATGGGCTGGCTCGCCCGCACCCGGGTCATGCGCGCAGTCGAGGCTCGGCTCGCCCTTCTTCCACCGTACGCCGCTGCCGCCGCATTTCTGTTACCCGGTCTCCTTCTTCTGCCGGTGAAAATCGCGGCGCTTTATCTCATTGCACACGGTCACGCGTTCGGCGGACTCGGCGTCATCATCGCGGCGAAGCTCATCGGCACCGCCTGTGCAGCGCGACTCTACTCCGTATGCCGCCCGGCCTTGCTGAAGCTCCGCTGGTTCTCCTGGTTGCACGATGCGGTCATCAGCCTCAAGACCAGACTATACGCAGCGATACGATCCATGCCGGGGTGGGCGACGGCGGTTCGCTGGAAGCAGAATATCAAAGCATGGCTGCCGAGCGGCGGACATTTTTCTCGCCGCTGGCGTGCAATTGTTTTTGCCCTCCGCAGACGGTTTGTGCGGAAGGACGACTAAAGCGCCCGCTTATTTCAACGTACTGACGTACTCAACGATGTCGCGGAGTTCGCGCTTCGTCAGAAGGTCTCCGAGGTTTGGAATCATGCCGCTCGGCGCGTTGTCACGCTTGGTGACGTCGGCGGCTTTTACCTGCTCCGCGGGCATCCCAGGATTCGCCAGCGTCAGCACGCCGTTCTCTTCGCTCTTCAAAGTGCCCGCCTTCACGCTGCCGTCCTTCATCGTGAGGATGACCATTTGGAAGTTCGGCGCGATCTTCGCGTTCACATTGACGATGCTCTCCAAAATGTAGGCACGGTCGTGATTGCTCGCAAAGCCAGTGAGGTCCGGCCCTGCGTCTCCGCCGCTGTTCGAGATTTTGTGGCAACGCAGGCACGCGGCGACGGGGTGTTCTTTGAAGAGCACTTCTCCTGCCTCCTTGTCGCCTCCGCTTAGGGCCACTCGGAACTTCGCAACAAGGTCGTTGGCAGGTAGGGCATTTTCGTAATCAGCGACTGCGGCTTTTGCATTCTCATGCTTCGCGGCGGCTTCAAGGATTTCGAGCTGCGCTTCGGCAGGTTCGTTTTTGATCCCCGTGATGACTTTCACGAGGAACTCACCCGATTTCACGCTTTTGGTTTCGCCGAGAGCGGTGGCGATGTCCTGCTTCTGAGCGGCATCGGAGCTAGCCCACGCGGCGATGAGTTGCGCGGCTGCGAGGTCTGGCGTGCGCTTGCCCATGAGCTTGCTGGCGGCCGTTTTTAGCGCGGGATTTGCGTCCGCTCCGGCAACGACGAGCGAGGTTTCAAACTCCGGCGTGGCGAGTTTCGCCAGCGCATCCAGCGCCGCGAGACGCGACTTTTGCGATGCCTTCTCGTTCCTCAAAACAGCGAGCACACGCTGGGAGGAAGTCTTCACATCATTCGCCGCCAGCGCCTCGCACGCAGCGATGACTACCTTCTCCGCTTTGTCGCCGAGCAACTCCGCCGCAACAAGGTTAAGCTGAAACGCCGCATCCGTCGCCGGCCGCTCTGGCAGCGGGCGGAAAGTGCCCGTGATGTAATCGCGCTGCGGCGGCTTCGCCCACTTCCCCAGCATGTTCAGCGCGATGACGCGGATACCGTCGTTCGTCGCCCGCGCCGCATAAGTCGCCAGCGAGTTCGCCCCATCCATCCCGCCGACGCGGAAGTTCGCATTAAGCGCCCGGATGAGAAACGGCTCGTCCGCCGTAGGATTCGGCCCCATCTGCCCGCCTTCCGGCTGGATGATAAGCCGCTTCGCCAGCGCAGGCATCGCCGAAGGTACGGGCGCATCGTTAATCGCAATCGCCGCCTCACGGATGAGTGTGGGGTCTTTGTCGGTGAGGAAGTCCACGAGCATCTGTATTCCCAAGGGTTCATTTCTGAGCGGTGGCAACGGTTTCCCTGCCACACCGATCCGTTGCGATGCCACCGCAGGTTTGTTCATTGCGAGCCTGCGTGCTGCTAACAACGCCGCCAAACGCGTGCTACGTGAGCCAGAGGCAGCGACGTGTCGTAATTCATCGATTGGTGCGGAGCCCGAAACCACGGACGCAGCTAACGCGACAACGCCCGCGTGCTCAATGTAGGCGTCTCTACCATTATTCTGTTCAAGCATTTTAAGGAGTGGCAGCGTCGCCGCCGGAGTCTTCTGGGACCCAAGCAACCGCGCTGCAAACGCTCGAACCTGCGGCTCGGAATCATTCAGTGCTTCAACCGCGAATTTGGCGATTTCCTCTGACCAACCAAGCTTGGAATTATCTCCAAGCATACGCCAGATTTGAGCGCGGATTTTCGGATCGTGGTGCCGAGCCAACGTCTCAAACTCTTGCGACCTGCCGAATCCAAAAACCACGCCCTCATCTTTCTTCAACTTTGCAGCGAATTTCCGATGTGCCTGACCGCGTAACCAAATCGCATGTATCTGCGCAAGCTCTGGCTTAGAACCTTCAACCCCCATCAAAATCGCGCTCTCGATAAGTTTGACGAGCGACGAGCGTTTCACTGCCTCTTCTATGGCAGTCGGATTCGGCTCTCCCTTAGCGAACCGCAACATTTCTTCCGAACACCGCTCCGCTAACTCCCACTGCGCCCCGAGCCGCACCCGCTGGTCACCATGCGCGAGCAATTTGATCAACTCCTCCGGCGTCCGCTTTTTGAATCCCTCACCCAAAATCTTCTGCACCTCCGCAATCTGCGCGGCTTGCGCGGTGCGCGCGGCGTCGTGGCTGAGGCGGTAGATGCGGCCTTGGTCGCTGCGCTCCCAGCCTTCATCCCACGCGCTCACGTAGAAGCGCGAGTCGGGGCCAAAATCCACGTCCGTCGCTTGCACGTTGTCCATGAACGTCTTCAAGCCGACGAGCTTGAAGCCTGCGCCGTCGGGCTCCGTTTTGAAGGTGCTGATTTGGCTCTTCGCCGTGCTGCCTTTGTAGCCTGCGAGGAAAAATGAACCGTTGTATTCCGCAGGCAATCCGGTGCCGGGATAATGCACGAGGCCGCTCGGGCCATCGGGCAGATTTGCGATGGGCGAGAGGATGTAGGCGGGCTGATTTTTTGCAGCGTCGCGTGGCTCCCACATGGCCTCGGCGATCCACGGGTTGTGCTCTTTGCCCAGCGGGTGATGCTGGTAGCCCACGCGCCAGCCAGCGTCCGCGCCCTCAATGACGGCTACCAACGCTCGCGGTCGCCTTGGTCGCTGTCGTTGTCGCCAGTGAACAGATTCCCGTAATCGTCGAACGCCAACTCCTGCGGATTGCGCAGCCCGCGCATCACGAGTTCCAGCAGCGAGCCGTCTGGCTCGCAGCGAAAAACCGCGCCTTCATCCGGCACTTCGATGCTCGTGCCTTCCTTCGTTTTGATGGAAGCGCCGCGATCTCCGATGGAGAAATAAAGCCGTCCATCCGGCCCCGCGATGAGCCCGTGGAAGTCGTGGCCCGTGTAGCTAAAGCGGACGCCGTAGCCGCGATGCAGCTCTTCCTTTTGAACTGCTTTGTGCAAGCCAGTGAGCTTCCACAGCGCCGGGATGTTTGCGAAATACAGCGAATCGTTGTGCCACAGCACGCCGCTGGCGATTCCGTCGAGCGCAGAGGAAAATCCATCGGCATAAACGCTGGATTTGTCAGCCTTGCCGTCGCCATTGCTGTCCTCGACGAGCCGCACGAGTTCGCTCTCTTTTTCGAGTTCCTGCCAGTCTTTCGGGAAGTTCTTTTTGATCGAGGCGAGCCACTCATCTTGGTTCCGCGAAGCGAGGTCGTCCTCCACCATCCAATAGTAGTGCCGAATATCCAGCACGCTGCTGCGGTAGCGATGCGTCTCGCTGACAAACATGCGCCCCTTTCCGTCGAAGCAAAACGCGACGGGATTCGCCAGCAGCGGCTCGCTCGCCCAAATATCGCCGCTGAATCCTGCGGGCAACTTCGCCTTTTGGAAATTGCGCTCTGCGGCGTCCTTCGAGTCTTTCGGCGGATAGACCGGAAGACGTGGGGCGGGTTTGAGCGTGCCCGATTTCGCACCACCACCGGAAACATCGGCGGAGAAAGCGTGGAGGGACAGACCGAGACAGGTAGCGAGAGCGGAGAAAGTGTATTTCATACGAAGAGCGCGGACAATACGCGCCGTGCGAAACGTGGCAAGCTGCTGCTCGGATTCGATCACTATTCTCTGTTGAGTAAAAATATTTCTTCCGTCCGGTGAAAAAGTGTTTGCCGAAATCCTCTGCCGCCGCTATCCACACGCCTCCCAAATTTAAGGAGTCTTAGCTCAATTGGTCAGAGCGCCGCCCTGTCACGGCGGAGGTTGCGGGTTCGAGCCCCGTAGACTCCGCCACTTTGTGAATCGAAACAAAGTGGCTTTCATTATCGCACGTTCGGCGATGATTGTATTTGCAAGTCATCTACTTGCGAAACGGGGGCACCAGTCGATTGACACGCAACTCGCGCCTGCTAGCGTCCGACCCCTTTTCTATGAAACGAATCATCGCTACTGACGCCGCACCGAAGGCTGTCGGCCCGTACTCACAGGCTGTCGCCCTAGGCGACTTGCTGTTTTGTGCCGGACAAATCCCGCTCGATCCAGTCACTGGTGAAATCGTGGGCAGCGATGTGGCCGCGCAGACCGAGCGCGTGTGCGAAAATGTGAAAGCGGTGCTCGCAGCGAACGATATGACTTTTCCCCATGTGCTGAAGGCGACCGTCTTCCTCACAACGATGGACGATTTTGCCGCAATGAATGCGGTGTATGCGCGTTATTTTACCGAGCCTTTCCCGGCTCGCTCCACTGTGGCCGTCGCCGGACTGCCGCGTGGGGCGAAAGTGGAAATCGAGGTCACCGCAGGACGCTAATCCCGGAAACGCAACGCATCGGAACAATTCTCAAATACTTTTCTAAATAATGATCGGCTGGCTTCTCAAAAAATTCTTCGGCAACAAAAACGCGCGCATGGTCAAAAGCCTGCGCCCCACCGTCGCGAAGGTCAATGAACTGGAACTCCAATATCGCTCGCTGAGCGACGATGAACTGCGGGCGAAGGTCGCAGGCTGGAAGGCAGATCTCGCGGACAAGCCGTGGGCCGAGCAGGTGGCATACGTGACCGCGCTGATTCCCGAGGCTTTCGCCGCAGTGAAAAACGGCGCTTGGCGGCTCAACGAGCGCAAGCACACCTTTACCGTCTGCGGCCAGCCGATGACATGGTACATGGTGCATTTCGACACTCAGATCATCGGCGGCATCTGTCTCTCGAAGGGCATGATTGCGGAAATGGGAACGGGCGAAGGAAAGACGCTCGTGGCCACGCTCCCGCTGTTCCTTTACGGCCTCACCGGACGCGGCGCGCATTGCGTCACGACGAACGATTACCTCGCACGACGCGACGGCGAATGGATGGGCGAGCTGTATAAATTCCTCGGCCTCACGGTCGGCATCATCCAGCACGACCAGTATCCCGACGAGCGCCGCGCGCAATATTACTGCGACATTTGCTACGGTATGAACTCGGAGTTCGGGTTCGACTACCTCCGCGACAACGGAATGGCGACGAGCAAGGAGCAACAGGTGCAGCGCGGCCACATGTTTGGCATCGTGGATGAAGTGGACTCCATCCTCATCGACGAAGCGCGTGTGCCGCTCATCATCAGCGGTCCGGTGACGATTTCGACGCATCAGTTCGACAAATACAAGCCGCTCGTCGAGCAGATCGTGAAGAAGCAGTCGATGCTCATCAATCGTCTCGCCAGCGAGGCCGGCCAGCTTTTCGAGGCGGGGAAGACCGATGACGCAGCGCGCATCATGTGCAAAGTGAAATGGGGCCAACCGCTCAACAAAGGCTATCTCCGCGCGATGGAAGATCCGGAGCGCCGCAAGGCCATCGAGAAGATGGAGCTGTCCTTTTACACCGACGTTCAGAAAGTGGAGATGTGGAAGCTCAAGGAAGAGCTGTTCTTCACCATCGACCAGCGTGCCCACGAAGCCGACCTCACCGAACAAGGCCGCCAGTTCATGTCGCCCGGTGAACCCGAGGCATTCGTGTTGCCCGACCTCATCACGCAATTCGCGGAGATGGACCAAAACACCAAGCTCACCGAGGCCGAAAAAGTCGCGGAGAAAGCCAAG
>JAYSTZ010000415.1:0-3597 GCA_043719365.1 Verrucomicrobiaceae bacterium
GTGCTCGGTGAAACGCAGTTTGATGTCGGCGTCATCGCGAAGCTCACCGTCGCGACTGCGGGCGGCGACGACCGTGTGGAAATCACCAATCTCCACAGCCTGAAATCGCTCAACGTGGATATGGGCGCGGGCGCAGACACCTTGAAAACAGAGGAGTTGCGCGTCAAAGGAGACGCTACGATCAGCACTGGGCCGGGAGCTGATGTAGTCGAGTTTGACGGCAACATTGGCACAGTCACCGGCAATCTGAATATCACCGACAGCGGCGACGGCCTCGTCTTCACGTTCTCCGCAGAGCACACTCGCGTTGGCGGACAGATCAACTTCGTTGGCAGCGCTGCCGTGGATCAATTACTGATGAAGACCGACACGCAACTGCGGATTGGAAAGGGCATCGACTTCACCGCAAACGGCGGCAATGACCGCATCACGTTTGGCAACGAGGGTACCGTTGCCATCGGGCGCGACACGGAGGGCCGGTCGCTCGTTTACCACGGCGGAGCGGGCAACGACCGCATCCTGATCAACAGCAGCAGCGTGAAACTCGACGGCTCGGTCGAAATGGACGCCGGCCTTGGCAACGACACGCTCGATGTGGACGGCATGCGCGTGTTCATCGGCAAGTCGAAAGCTGGCACTTCCGTCCGGCTCAACGGCGAGGATGGGAACGACAAGATCGATCTCCAAGGCAGCACGCTCACCGTGGCCGGGCTCATCGACATGGACGGCGGCTCGGGCGAAGATCTGATCGACCTCTCCAGCGTTCACCACCTCTACCTCAACGGAGGCACTCACTTCGTCGGCGGCCTTGCGTTCGATGAATTCCGGATCGGCGCGGACGACCTCCACGTGCGCGGCGACATCTTTTTCGATGGAGGGGACGACGGCGACGAAGCCGAAATCGAGGCCAACGGGATCATCAAAGGCGCTATCACCCTCCACCTCGCGGGCGCGACCACGGGCGACCAAATCGCCGCCATCTACGCCCGGAGCGGTATGCCCGACAGCCTGAAGATCACCGGCGCGATCACGGTCGATGCGACCGGCGGCACCGCGTCCATCGACGACACCAAATTTACCAACCTCAAGCTCGGCGGCCCGCTCTCCATCATGCTTGGCGAAGGCGCGAGCGTCGTGAACATCGACAATGTCAACGCGCGCGCCGTCACTATCGACACGCGTGGCGGCAACGACGACGTCCATATCGAGGTGGACGGCAACTTCGGCATCGCAACCTTCCGCGGCCCCACGTCGATAATACTCGGCGCGGGCGACGACATCCTCGCCATCGGCGACGGTTCCGAGCACGACCTTATGGTTTTTCGCAGCAGCCTCACCGCCGACGGCGGCGACGGCACCGACACCCGCAACGACCTCGAAGGCGACAACGAATTCGGCGACGGCGCGACCGTCACCGCCAACGCGTTTGAAATCATCCCGCCGCCGGAAGTGTAAATTGTTGCGTGCCATCGAAGGATAAGCCGCAAACGCCCGTCAAACCGTCGTTCGCCTGCTCGTACGCAACCGGCGCACCGGTGAAATCGTCCATGAGTTTCCCGGCCCTGTCTCCCGGCTCCCGAGGGTTTCCGGCTTCGAGACGCCCCTCACATCCCCGCCCGTCTTGCTCGACGATGGCTTGGCGCACACTCTCATTGGAAACGTGGAACCGACCAGCGAGCGGACGAAATTCGGCTACAGCGTTGCCATGCCTTCCGGCTACTGCCCCCCGCTCATCCACGGCAGCACACTCAACGTCGCAGCCGGAGAGAAAGTCGGGTGTGATTAAAAGTGGAACGTCAGGTTAAGCGGCGAGGTCGGCCTCCCATAAGTCGTCCCAGAGGGAGTTTGCGCTGAGGACGCGGAATTGCGCGAGGCCGTGGGCGGTGGTGCGAATCATCGTCCCATCCGTCTGCGTGAAGATATGGGCGGGGCCTTTTTTGGGTAATGCGCGGAAGTTTTCCGCGTAGTGCGCCTCCAGTTTTTTCGCCGCCCGTGCGGCGTGAAACAGCGTGGCCTCGCGCACTGCCGAAGGGCCAAGTTCGAAGCCGTATTGCGCTTTGAGGCGGAGGCAGCTTTTGGCAAACGAACTCTCGGTCCCAAAGTCGCACAAAACCCGCTCAAGCCGACGGGACTTTCCGCGCGGGGCGATGCCCGCCTGTGCGCTGAACACGCGCAAATACTTTACCGGGGGCGTCCGCCAGACGCGCTCTTCAGCGCACAGCGGCCCATAAACGCACCACAAAATCAGGGCTTTTTTAAGCCTTAGCTAGTACCAAGCGTGGCTCGAAACCTGGGAGAAAAAAGGCCGCTCCGATTTTTTATGCGGCTAATGTTGTGTGTTTTATGCGTTGGTTAATACGCCGAACGTCTTCTAATACATTCGTGTCGCTCGACTTTGACTCAAGCACCGATGAACACCACTCGCCAATTCGCCACGCCGCTCTCGCGCCGCCACTTTTTGTGGAATTCCGGCGGCGGGCTTGGTGCCATCGCGCTGGCTTGGATGCTGCAACGCGATAGCGCCCGCGCGACAGACTCTGCTTCCGCGATCAAGCCGCATTTTCCCGCGAAGGCGAAGCGCGTGGTGCAGGTGTTTTGTGCGGGCGGGGTGAGCCATTTGGAGACGTTCGATTTCAAGCCGGAGCTGGAGCGGATGCACGGGAAGACGATGGAGGGGAAGGGCGAGAACCTCGGCTTTTTCGGTCAGCCGGGGCGGCTGATGAAGAGCGTTTATCCGTTCCGCCAGCATGGGAAATCGGGTGCTTGGGTGAGCGATTTGCTGCCGAACCTCGCGGGGTGCGCGGACGATATTTGCTTCATCAAGTCGATGTTTGCGAAGAGCAATAATCACACGCCCGCTGCGTTCCAGATGAACAGCGGCTTCACGCTCAACGGCTTCCCTTGCATGGGCGCGTGGCTCAGCTACGGGCTCGGCACGGAGAACGAAAACCTGCCCGCATTTGTCGTCCTGCCCGACCCTCGCGGACTGCCTGCGGGCGGCTCGATCAATTGGACTTCCGGCTTTCTCCCAGCGAACCATCAGGGCGTCTCGTTTCACACGAACGCCGCCGAGCCCATCGCCGACCTCCGCACGCCGGACGGCATCTCCGCCGATGCGCGCAACGCCGACATGGATTTGCTCGCTTCGATGAACCGCGACTTCGCCAGCGCGAATCCCGGCGACACCGCATTCGCCGCGCGGTTGCGCTCTTACGAACTCGCCGCGCGCATGCAGTCAAGCATCCCCGACGCCACCAGCATCGACGCCGAGCCCGAAGCCGTGAAAAAACTCTACGGCATCGACGAGCCCGCGAACAAAGGCTTTGCGAAGAACTGCCTCATGGCACGCCGCCTCCTCGAACGCGGCGTGCGCTTTGTGCAAATCCTCAACGGCGGCGCATTCGGCAGCCCGCGCATCAATTGGGACGGCCACGAAAACGTGAAGGAAAACCACGACACCCAGGCCGCCACGATGGACAAGCCGGTCGCTGCGCTCATTCAGGATCTCAAACAGCGCGGCATGTTGGACGATACGCTCTTTATCTGGTCCACGGAATTTGGCCGCAGTCCCGCCACGCAAGGCGTCGGCTCGATGGG
>JAYSTZ010000416.1:0-3597 GCA_043719365.1 Verrucomicrobiaceae bacterium
TATGTCTTCGCCATGCCAAATATCCACGACGACCCTGCCGCGCTGAAGGCGCTTCAGGACGACATCTACCGCGAGAAGATCCTCCGTGCGCGTAAGCAGACGATGGAAGAGCGGCTCGCGGATGGTATCGAGCTCACAAATTCCGCCTTCCTCCGGATGCTCGAAGGCGCGATGTGGCAGCTCGGAACGACCGATGAGGGGCTCGGTCTCGCCGAAGTCCGGCGTCGCATGGATCGCCTCGGTCGCGTGACCGACGAAGGCCGATTTGTAAACCGCAGACCTTCGCTGTCATGACAGTCGAACTTCTTGCAGCCACCGTTATCGATGCATGCGAGGCTGAGGGTGTGAAGCACATGCTCACCGGCGCGTTCGCGTTCAATTTATACGGGATTCCGCGCGCGACGAAGGACGTGGATGTGGTCCTGAGCGTGGACGGTAGCGGCCCGATGGAACGGGTGATGGCGAGACTGGAGCCGGTTGTCGAATTCAATGCACAAGTCCAGTTTGATACGCTCACATGGGGCCGTCGTGTGGTGGGCGTCGCGCGGCAGAAATCACCGGTCAAAGTCGAGCTTTTCGAGCTTTTCGACGACCCGTTCGTGATGGCTCAGTTCGAACGGCGGAGGCGGCTGTTCTCAAAACAGATCGACCGCACGACCTGGCTCCCCACCGCCGAAGACGTAATTGTCCAAAAACTCCGCTGGGGCCGCAGCAAAGACCTCGACGACGCGCGCGATGTCCTCGCGGTGCAAGGCCCCGAGACGCTCGACATGGCCTACATCGAATCGTGGTGCGCAAAACACGGCACATCCACACGGCTCGCCGATGCTCTCGCGGGCATCCCGCCACTGTAATTTGGATCGCACGACACGATAAGAACCAGCTTTCCACGAAGTCCAAAACTGCGGCTCGCTCGCAAATCGACAGCATTCCAACCGTGTGAATCGTTCGTTCTCCTCAAACCGCTTCGAATAAAGCGCGCTTTAAATCCCCTGCCCTTCCCGCAGAGCAAAAAAGTGTCGGGGCGATAGGATTTGAACCTACGACCTCCTGGTCCCAAACCAGGCGCTCTACCAAGCTAAGCTACACCCCGTGACACGCAGGCATTCGTAGCAGGCGGCCTGCGGGCTGCAAGGAGAGTTTATAGAAGATTTTACGATGGCGCTTCTTTTCAGAGTAGGACAGGGTGTTTCGCATGAGACTCTCAGCACTTTTTACCGTCTTCGCAGTTCAGATTTCCGCCGCAGAAATCCGGATCGGGCTCGTCGGTTGCGACACATCCCACGCCACGGCATTCACGCAAATCCTGAACGATCCGACGTCGAAAAATTATATCCCCGGTGCTCGTGTTGTCGCGGCTGTGGCGGGCGGCAGCGCGGATATAGAGTCGTCGATTTCGCGTGTGGATGGCTACATGAAGGAACTGCGCGAGAAGTGGGGCGTGAAGGTCTATACATCCATCGAGGCGATGTGCGCGGACGTCGATGCGGTGCTCATTGAGAGCGTGGACGGTCGTCCGCATCTCGCGCAGGCAAGGCCCGTGATTGCTGCAAAGAAGCCGCTCTTTATCGACAAGCCGCTCGCCGGTTCGCTGGCCGATGCGCGGGAAATTGCGCGGCTGGCGAGGGAGGCCGGTGTGCCGGTTTGGACGGGCAGCGCGTATCGCTGGTATGTCTCGATGCGCGAACTCATGGCGACGGATGTCGGGGAAATCCGCGGCGCTATTTCGTATGGCCCAGCGCATTTGGAGCCGACGCATCCCGATTTTTATTGGTATGGGATTCACCCCACAGAGGCGCTCTACACCGCGCTGGGAAAGGGCTGCGAAAGCGTGACGCGCACAAAGACCGCCGACACCGATGTAGTGGTCGGCCAGTGGAGCGGCGGACGGACCGGGACGCTCGTCGGCCTGCGCACAAAGGCGCTGCCACACAAAGTGACGCTGTTCGGCAGCAAGACGTTCGCCGAGCAAAAGAGCGGCGGCGATGACTACGCGCCTCTTGTGGCGGAAATCGTGAAATTCCTGCAAACAGGCAAGCCTCCTGTGGACATGGAAGAAACTCTGGAGATGCACGCATTCATGTCTGCAGCGGACGAGAGCGCGCGGCGCGGCGGTGCGCCTGTGAAACTGAGCGAGGTGAAGTAGTGCTCTGCCGGCCAACGGAGATTGGCAAGTCGCCGTGTTTATCGGCTGTGACTTGTGAATGGTGATTTGTGATTCGTCGCAAGCGTGTAGGGGTCGGTTTTTCCGCTTGCGACAAATCACAAATCACCATTCACCGCCAACAAGCACGGTGGCTTGCCGTCACCTGACGGCTGACATGCCTATTCGGCCGGCTCGGCGAGGAGCTTCTCCACTTTCTCCTTCAAGTCGCCACGGACGTTCATATCGACGACGAGGCCCTTTTTGTTCACGAGCCACATCGACGGGATCGCGGTGACGCCGAAACGCTTTGCGATCTTATTGTCCCAGCCGGTGCCGTCGAAGAACTGCGGCCATGCAATCTTCCGGCGTTTGATGGTCTTCTCCAGCTCGGCTTTGTCTTCATCCAGAGAGATGCCCACGATTTCAAATCCCTTCTCTTTCAGGTCGCCGTAAGCCTTCAGCACGTTTGGCAATTCCGCCATGCAGGGACCGCACCAGGTTGCCCAAAAGTCCACCAGCACGACTTTCCCGCGCAGTTTCTCCATGTCCACTTCACGGCCATCAAGCGCTGTGAATTTGAGTTCCAGCGGCTTCGCCTTCATCTCGGTTTTGAGCTTCACCTCGGCCTGTTTTTCACGAGCGAGTTCGGCAACTGCGGGATTCTTGCTTGCGGCTAGGCTGGTCAAAAGCGCGTCGAGACGATCGGGGGCGAATTCCTCCACGACCTCCACATTCATCTCAGCAATCACCGGTGCATCGGCGAAGTCCGGGTTCGCTTTCAAGAAATCGTTCGCGTCTTTCTCCCAACGCTCCACGGGCAACCGGCGTTCAAAGACTTCCGCCGAGAGAAACTCCAGTCGCGTCATCCCAGTGCTCATTTTCACATCTGCGGGCGCATCCGGAGCGGCGAGGATTTCGTCGAAAATCGGCAGCGGCGTTGCGTTCTCAGCGACCTTCATTCCGGCTTCCTTGCGCATCGTCAGCATCATCGCCTCATGAAAGCGAATCTGCCAGCGCAGCGGATGCTCGGGGAATTGCTTGCGAAACTTCTTCGCCAGCGCGTCCACGCCCGAGATGGTTTTTTTCAAAATCTCCCGCATCTGCTCTTCGTCCACGACTTCGGTGGGGCCGTCGTCGTTGAGCAACGTGTCAATTCGCTCCAAAAGCTCCTCCGGGGTCTCCTCGTCCGGGACCGCTGGAACAGGCTTGTCTTCAGAGTAAGATGAAAAGACCGGCGCGAACGCCAGAATCAGAGCGGCGGAAATAATACGCATAACGCAAAGAGCTATTCTGCGAGCGCCTTTGCAACTTTGCCTTCGAGGTCTTCGCGGGCATTCGTGGAAACCACCATTCCCTTTTTATCGACAAGCCACATTGCCGGGATGCTGTTGATGCCAAATTTGGTGGAGATTTCGTTCTGCCAGCCTTTGCCGTCGAAGAACTGATGCCAC
>JAYSTZ010000417.1:0-1548 GCA_043719365.1 Verrucomicrobiaceae bacterium
ACACGCGCGACATGGTCGAGACGCTGAACAACATCAACGAATTCTACGCCCACGAATCCTGCGGCCAATGCACGCCGTGCCGCGAAGGTTCGCTGTGGATGAAGAAAATCACCGACCGTATTTTGGCTGGCGGTGGCGTGGATCAAGACCCGGACATTTTGAAGAATGTTGCGGATAATATCGCGGGCAAAACAATCTGCGCATTTGGTGAAGCGTGCTCGTGGCCGACGCAGAGTTTTGTGGCGAAGTTTCGCGACGAGTTTACAGGGAAAGCCACCAAGCCAGTGCCTCCTCCGATGCCGCCGGAATATAACTCCGACGAGTTAATCGAAAACGAAACCATCGAAACCATTCGCGACGCGCGGACCGATTCGCCGCTCGCGCCGGCTGCGACCAAGTAAATGAGCACCGAAGCGCCACCCGTAGTTCAAATGGTGAACGTCCAGATTGACGGCGTCTGGCTGCAATTTCCGAAAGGCACTCGTGTCATTGAGGCTTGCTCGCAGGCGCAGAAGTTCATCCCACGTTATTGCTACCATCCGAAGCTGTCTTCGCCGGGCAATTGCCGCATGTGCATGGTCGAGCTCGGCCTGCCGAAGATGACGCCGGATCGCCAGCCGGTCCTTGATGCGGATGGCAAGCCGGAGATCAACTGGATCCCGCGTCCGCAGATCAGTTGCGCGCAGGATGTCAGCGAAGGCATGGGCGTGCGCACGGACTCGGCGATGGTGCAGGATTGCCGCAAGGGCGTGATGGAATTTCTATTGATCAATCATCCGCTCGATTGCCCGATTTGCGATCAGGCGGGCGAGTGCCGGTTGCAGGAGTTTTCCGTGGAATATGGGAACGGCGAATCGCGCTTCCTCGAAAACAAAGTCAAGAAGCCGAAGAACACGGAACTCGGGCCGCGCGTGACACTCGATGCCGAGCGCTGCGTGCTTTGCTCGCGCTGCATCCGCTTTATGAATGAGGTCGCGCACGATGATGTGCTCGGCTTCACGGAGCGCGGCAGCTTTACCACGATCGGGTGCCATCCGGACAAAACGCTCGACTCGAATTACAGCCTCAACACCGTGGACATCTGCCCGGTCGGTGCGCTGACTTCGACGGATTTCCGCTTCAAGATGCGCGTCTGGTTTTTGAAGGAAACCAAAACGATCGACGTGAATTGCGGCACCGGCTGCAACATCACCGTCGGCTCGCGCGACAACATGATTTACCGCATCACGCCGCGCGAAAATAACGACGTGAACTCGGTCTGGCTCCCGGATTCGCACCGGTTGAATTTCAAGTATGTCTCGCGTCCGGACCGGCTCAAAGTTCCGACGGTAAAAGGCGAGACGGTCGAGTGGCGCACGGCGGTCGCCATCGCCGGACAACTTCTCAAAGCGCAGACAGGCGAGGGGATCGCGCTGATCGCGAGCGGGCGCATGACGAACGAGGAACTTTTCCTCGCGAAGCGGCTCGCGACCGTGCTCGGCGTGAAACATTTCGACATCGTCCCGCGCAAAGGCGAGGCGGACGGCCTCCTGATTTCTGCGGATCGCA
>JAYSTZ010000418.1:0-8678 GCA_043719365.1 Verrucomicrobiaceae bacterium
GCTTAGGAAAGCCCCGCTCCCATTCGCGCTTCCGATATAGTCTCGTTATTTTGGGCAGATGTTATTACGCGCTCCACAGGCGATCCCGGAGTCCGCTAAATCGGCGCACGGCGCGGGAGAGGCACGGGCCGAGCGCAGCTTCATTCCACCAAACCTCGACGCTTTCGCGTGCTCGAGTCACCGCAGTGTAGAGCAGTTCGCGCGAGAGCACAGGAACATCGCGGGGCGGGAGAACGACGAGCACCCTGCGGAATTCGCTTCCCTGCGATTTGTGGACCGTCATCGCAAACGCCGTTTCGTGTTCCGGCAGTCGCGTAGGCGCGAGCGCGCGGAGAGCGCCGTCCTCTCCCGCAAAAAACGCACGCAAACTCCCACCGGATTCCGGGTCGGGACGAATGATGCCGATGTCGCCGTTGAACAGGCGAAGATTGTAGTCGTTGTGGCGAATGATGATCGGGCGACCTGCATAGTTGCGGTCGGTGGGGTCGATGAGCCGGGCATCCGCGAGAGCGCGCTCGGTAAGTCGGTTCATGTGCTCCGCGCTGCCGTCGCCATTGCGAGTGGCGGTAAGGATTCGGTATTCGGTAAATCGTGCCAGCGCTTCGCCGGCAGTCTCTGCTGCGAGATACGGGCGGAATCCTTCGACGACTCGCGGCGCTAGATTAGCGGCAAAAGCCGAGGAGATTTCCAGCGACGTGAGGTCGGCTCGTTGGACTTTGAGAAGCGCAAGCACGGAGCCCTCATTGCCGGTGCGAATGGCCCTGCTGAGGCGATGAATGCTGCTCTCGTCGCCGAACCGGTAGTTGCGAGTCAGCTCGGTAATGCTCTCCCGAATCGGACTGGTACTGCCATCATGCAGCCCAGCGCAAATGTCGCCGAGCACATGCCCCGCTTCCACGCTGGCGAGTTGGTCCTTGTCACCGAGCAGGATCACGCGCGTGTCCGGCCTGAGCGCGTCGAAGAGTCGCGCCATGAGCGGAAGATCGACCATGGTTGCTTCATCGATCACCACGACGTCGGAGTTCAACGGATTTCCCGTGCGGAACTTGAACTCCGGAGAGCCGGGCCGGCTGCCGAGGAGCCGATGCACGGTGCTCGCTTCCGAGGGTAAAAGTGCGCGCACTTCCGGAGAAAGTGGGAATTTCTCCAGCGTGGCGTTGAGCGATTCGCCGATGCGCGCGGCGGCCTTGCCTGTCGGTGCGGCGATGACGATGCGTGCGCGGGTGCCGCTCGCATGGAACTGCGTTGCGAGGAGCGCAAGGGCGACGGTCGCCGTGTAGGTTTTCCCCGTTCCCGGACCGCCGGTGATCACGCTGAAGTTGCGAGTCACCGCGTTCCTCACTGCGGAGCGTTGAAGAGGGTCACCCCCCGCGAGAAATCGTTCGATTCCAGACCCAAGAAGCGCTTCATCGAATGCAGGTCGGGCGGCGGCGCGGCTGAGAAGATTTAGCGCAAGCCGGTTCTCGTGATCCCAATACCGCTGAAGATAAAGCCGTCCCGCAGCGTCGAGAATGAGAGGACGAAAGTCGCCCGGATTGCCAACAACGCTACACGCCCGCAATTGATGCAGTCCCGTGACTTTGTCTGGCGGAAGGCAGACGTGGCCTTGTTCCAGCGCTTCGCAGAGAGAGGAGATGCTCGCGTCCAACTCGGGAATCGCGGAGCCGTTCAGGCGCGTGAGCAGGTGGATGAGATGGGGCGCGATTGCTGTGCTCATGGATTTGAGAAGAGGGCGTCGAGCCGTGTGAGCGCTGCGAGGTCGGGTTCGGCCCGATAAATTCCGAGCGCAGGCTGGTAAGTCTCCACACCGCGTAGAAACACATAGAAGACCGTCCCGAGATTGCGTGCCGGATCGTAGTCCTTGCCGAGTCGCAGCCGCAGGTAGCGATGCAGCGCGAGGAGATAAATCTGCCACTGGAGGTCGTAGCGGTGATGCACAATCTCCGCCCGCATCGCATCCGTGGAATAGCTCTCACTCGATGCGCCGAGCGAGTTCGATTTCCAGTCGAGAATGTGGTAACGCCCTTCGTGCTCAAAAACGAGATCCATGAATCCTTTCAAAATTCCGCGTCGAGGCTCAAACGTGAGCCCTGCCTCAACGAACGACGAAAGCTCCTGCTGCGTGATGAGCCCCGAAGGTAAATGAAACTCCCATTCTCGGAGCGTGCGACTCATCGGGATGGACACGAGGCGAAGCCCGTCGTCTGCCATCGGCAGTTCCAATGTTGCTTCCGCTTTCTTGCGCAACTTTTTTGCAGGGGCAGCAGGCGGAGCAATGAGAAGGGGGACATCAAGGAGCTTGCGAATGGTCTGCCCCACCGCGAGAGCATTCTCCAGAGTATGCATTCCGTGAAGTCGCAGTTTGCTCTCTACGAGGCCGTGAATGCTTGAAGGGCGGGTGAAATCGAGGTTCTCCAGAATGTCGTGCAGGGCAACGCCCGCCTTCATTCCGCATGGGAAAGCGTGAATCCCGCGACGTTCACCCGTCGCTGGCGGGCGTGCATCGCGGTCGTGGTCGGCTTCCTCGGAATTCCGCGCAGCAGTGAATGCCGTGAAGCTCGACACTCTCCACGAATGATCGACAGCTCCGTGAAAAATCCGGGCTTCACCGAGAGCGGACTCGCTTGCGGGTGGCGAGTAAAGGGCATCGGAAATTTCTGGAACTCCCGTCACAGCAAATTGCGCAGGCTTTGCCGCAGCAATCGAGGTGATAGTATTTTGAAGCATCTCAGAAGTGAGGTTTTCTGCGTGCTCACGAAGAGCAGCGGGAGCATCTTCCCCCTCGGCGGTAGGCGGCTCCAGCAACCACATGAGCGCGCTATTTTCGCTGTCGCGAAACTTGCCCCAGATGACGTGGCACTCGTGTTTCGCACGGGTGAGCGCGACGTAAAGCAGGCGGAGTTTTTCGGCGAGTTGCTCGTGCTCGGCCCGTGACTTTGCTTCGTCGTAATCTGGCGATCCGAGATCGAGGACTGCTTGAGATCCTTGATCGTGGAAAAGGGGATCGTTGTTTTTGTGGAGGTCCGCTTTCGACCAGAGAAAAGGACAGAAAACTACGGGCCATTCGAGTCCTTTGCTTTTGTGGATGGTGAGAATTTTGACCGCATCATCGTCGCGCTCTAGGCGCAGCTCTCGCTCTTCGCCGGAGCCAGGGTTCTGGATCTGTTCGGCAAACCATCGTAGCAGACCGTTGGGGCCGAGCTGAAGCTCCTGGGCCGTGGAGTGGAGCAGCTCCGCGAGATGCAGGAGGTTCGTCAGTGCGCGTTCTCCTTGCGGCTGCGCGAGCATCCGCGTGCGAAGGTGCTCGGCCTGGATGAGCTCGCGGAACATCTGGATGAATCCGCCTTCCCTCCACCGCACATGATAGCCGTGGAATCGCGCGAGAATCGCCTCCCATTCGTGAGACTGCGTGCTCACGCGATCCAGCGCGGCGGCATCGTATCCGAGGATGCGCGTCGCCAGCGCAGCGCGGATGCACGCCTCCCGCGAAGGCGACGCGAGCGCCGTTACGACGAGGTGAAACTCACGTGCCTCATCGGAGCTGAACACGCTCGCATTCGTCAGCACGACGGACGGAACACCGCGCGCCCCAAGCGCCGTCTGCATTTCCTGACACTGCGCATTCTTCACACATAAAATGGCGCAGTCGCGCGGCAGCAGCGGGCGGTCTCCGAGGCGGCTGTTTTTCAACATGCGCACAATCTCGCTCGCGACGACCTGCGGGAGTTCCTCATTGGCCTTTCCGGCAGTGGTGGCTTTCTCCGATTCCCAGAACCAAAAGCGCATCGGCGGACGGGGCGAGCCGTCCACCGTGAGCGGGCGATCTTCCGGTTTTCGTGCAGCAAGCACCGCCTCGAATTTAATCTTCTTTTCGATAAATGGCGCAGTCGCCCGACTGAAAAGCGTGTTCACTGATTCGACGAGCAAAGCGTCGGAGCGATAGTTGGTATCGAGGCTGAATTTCCGTTCGGCTCCATCGGTGACTCGCAGGTAGGTAAACAAATCGGCGCCGCGGAAGCCGTAGATTGCCTGCTTGGGGTCGCCGATGAAAAACAGTCGCTGCGGCTTGTTGCCAAACAGTCGCTGGAAAATCGCCGCCTGAATCGAATCGGTGTCTTGAAACTCATCGACCAGCGCGACATCGAACCTCGCTTGAATCGCTGCGACCAAATGCTCCGCGCCAGGGCGGTGCAAAGCGGCGTGAAAAATCGAGAGAAGGTCGCCAAATGCGATCAGTCCGAGGCGATCTTTTCGGGAGGCCAAATCCTTCCGTGCCCACTGCAAGAACGCCGCGCGAGTCGTTGCAGCGAAGGCATCGCAAGCGGTCTCGAACGTCTCGCACCAATCCATGAATGGATGCGAGGGGAGCGGCTTCTTTTTACTGACGCCCTTCTTTCTGATGATGACCGAAGGCCGGAAATACATGAGTGCTTCAAACGCGGCAAGGGGCGCATGCACGTCGGAGGCGAGCCGTTCGATGAGGTCAAACTGCGGTTGAACGATTTCGACTTTGCCCCAATCGCCGATGGCCCAATCTGCATCCGAAATGAAAATTCTCAGAAGAGCTTCGCGCCACGAGGGCCATTTTGCGCGTAACTCCGCGAGCATCGCGAGCACCTGATTTCCGGTGCTCTCCGCGTCCGCCGCATCAGGGTGAACGATGGCCTGCGGGTGATTCGACGCATTTGCATAGAGGCTGGAAAGGCTCGAGGGAGTGAGTCCCTCCAACATCGCGATCGGCGTGAGGCCGGGCTCGGACTTACTAAAATGAAGACGCCAGAAATCGTCCGCTGTTTCCTGCACCAGTGCGCTTTCGTCGGGTATAAGCTCCAACGACGACCTTGTTCCGCTTTCAAAAGTGCGCTCGGAGATCATCCGGTGGCAGAAGCCGTGGATGGTCGAAATACTGGATTGGTCGAAATCGCGCAGCGCCGCAGTGAGTCGCGACGTGAAGTCCCGGTTGCCCGCGTTGCGACTCACGAAATCCGCAACGAAAGGCGTGGGCTTTTCGCGCGGCAGTCCGTCGAGCACTTCGGCTAGAAGATCGCGAATTCTGCTGCGCAACTCGGCGGTCGCGGGGATCGTGTATGTTGTGACGACAATCCTTCCGATTGGGATGCCCTCCTCGGCGATGAGCCTCAGTACGAGTGCGGCGAGCGCGTAGGTCTTTCCGGTGCCGGCGCTGGCTTGCAGCAGCGTTATGCCGGGCGGGAGAGGGGTGTCGAGCAGGAGAAAGGGTGTGCTCATTTTCGCGAAGTGAGGTAATTTAAGAGCGGAGAGAAAACCGCGAGCGAGATTCTCGCGAACTCGTCGCCGAGCGGATTTGGTTCGTCACGCCATACAAGCGAATTCCAAGGGTCGCGCGACTCGGGCCGTCCAACGGCGTATTGCCCGCCGAACCACTTGGAGGCGGCGGCTTCGTGTGGATCCTTCTTTTTCCGGCCTCCGATATTCAGCGAGTAAGTCGCAAAATCATGGGCGCTCTCCGGGAAAAGCGGGATGGGTTTTTCGTGCAGCGTTGCGTAGAGCTCAAGGAGGGCGAGCAGGTGTTGCGAAGCTTCTTCGCAGGGCACTTTGGCGTATTCGAATGCTCCGTCGTCGCCGATAAGAATCGAGCGCGGGTGCAGCCCCGTCGGCTCGGACGCGCAGAGGACGAGATGTGAAATCCAGGCGCGGAGGTAGTCGCGCCCCTTCAGCGTCGCAGGCCGGAGGCTCAGCAATCCTTCGGTCGTCACGATCCGCAGCGTTCCGGCGATGCGCCATTGGCCGAGGGCAACGAGGACCGGGACGGGTTCCTTCGCTGAGTCGGGCGCGCGACTCGTAAGGCGCCGCACTTCGAGCGCTGTGTCCTGAAAGAAGCTCTCGCCTGCGTAGCCATGCGACAACATTCCGGTCGCTGTCGTTGATTTGAACAGTGAGTCAATGTCAGTGCCGGCGAAGTGTGCGTCGGTGAGGCGCGAGGCTAGTGCGTATTCCTCGAGACGGCCTGTTTCAAATGGTTCCGAATCCTGTGGTTGTGCTTCTTCATACGGAAGCTGGATGCCGAGTCGCTCGCTCGCGAAGAACCGTGCGGGTCGGGTGAGCGCCTCGATGAGTCGGTCCAAGGATACATCGGGTGAGGGTGGCTCCGGCGGCAGGGTCGCGACGAACGGCTGCGCAGGGCCCGGAGTAAGCGCTGACGAGGCTCCGAGCGCGTTATCCGCAGAGTAGCTGAATAATGCTCCTCCTTCAAAATAGCGGCGGCTGAACGGCTGGAGTCGGTGGTTGGTGATGAGCGCGTCAACCGCGACTCCATAGTGGCGCACGAGAACATCGAGTAGTTCCGAGACGATCACGCTCGGAGGGAGCGGACTATTGTCCCGCGCTGACTGCCCGCACCACGAGATGATGAGCCGGTCGCGCGCGCTGATGAGCGCTTCGAGGAAAAGGTAGCGGTCATCGTCGCGCGTGGAGCGATCACCGGGGCGCGGTTGCGCGGCGGTGAGGTCGAAGGCGGGCGCGCGATCCTGACGGGGAAACGCCGTGTCGTGAATCCCGAGCAAGCAAACCACGCGATGCGGAATCGCGCGCATGGGGCGCAGCGAACAGAATGTGATGCCCCCGCGCAGAAACGCCGTGGCTCTTTGCGATCCTTCAAGCGCTTCGCGGACGCAATCCCGAATGACGCTAAATGGAACGACTTCGCGGTGCTGGGCGAGGGCTGCGTTTGCCGCGATCTCCGCCATGGTTTGCGCGACGTCCGTCCACCGCTCCGCGAAATCGTGATCATTCTCGCAAAGCGCGGTGAGCGTGCTTTGCAGCGAGGTGACCCATTCGGCGACGCTGCGCGGAAGACGAAGTTCTGCGGCTTTTTCAAAGAGGGTGTGCGCGAATAAAGCAAAGCGCCCGAGCGTGTCGGCTAGACTTCCTTCCACAGCTGGCTCCGGCAGAATGTTGTGAAACAGTTGCGTGCCGTCGCCGGGCAGCGCGAAGCCCAGAATGAGCCGGTCGAGACCAAACTGCCACGTGTGCTCGCGGCTCTGCGGAAGGTTCAGCTCGGCGCGATGCTCGGCGTCGCGTCCCCAACGGATTCCGCTGTCCACGATCCACTGGCGCACTAGCGGGAGGTCGGTTTCCGTGAAGCCGAACTTCGTGTGGACGGCGGGACAGTCGAGGAGCGTGAGGACAGCACTCGCAGGGAAGCGCGATTCGACAAGTTCGAGCGCCCGGAGAAACGCATCCGCAACGCTGCTCTCCGCGCGAACTTCGCGGTCCGCGATGGAGTAGGGGAATCGCACGGCCTCACTTTCGGGCGCGCCAAACACACCGTCGATGAAGGGCGCGTAGTCCTCAATGTCTGGAACAGCGACAAGCACATCGCGCGGAGTGAGTGAAGGGTCGGCTTCAAATGCGGCGAGCAATTGATCATGGAGCACTTCCAGTTCCCGGACCGGCGAGTGGCAATTGTGCAGGCGCAGACTATCGTCGGGCGGGAGTGCATCGCGTTCTTCATCGAGCGGTGTGAGTTCCAGGATATCGTCCTGCAGCCGTCCCAGCAGTGTGTCACCGCCGGAGGAAATGAACGCATCGGGTTCTTCGGTAGCCGACAATTCCACAAGAGCTTCATGGAAATCGCGGCCGACTTTTCCGAGACTCGCGAGCAACGGATGACCGGGCTCGCTGTGCTCTGCGCCGGCGATCTTATTGTGGCGAGCGCTCCATTTGATGAGCCGCGCTTTCTCCCGCTCGCTCTGGATGTCGCCCCAATAGTGGCGCGTTGGTGCGAGGAGGAAAAGATGCACTTCGCGATGAGTCGAGACCATCGAGAGAAATTCCAGATATGTCGGCGCGAGCGCGCTGAGGCCGAAGATCGCGCAACGCGGTGCGGATGTATCCGGCGGGAGGGACATGGCTTTCATAAGAAGTGCGGCGGGGTGTTGTGCTCCGTCTCCCAGTGCCTTCCAGAGTTTCGCCTGCCAGCGCTCTTCGGGCGTCGAGCGTCCGGCGTCCCACTCGCGGAGCATCTGCGGGCGATGCGCTACGTAGCGGTCAAAAGTCGCTGCGAGTTGCTGGCAGAGGTGCCATGTTCTTTCGGAATCATCGCCGGCGTATTCCCCCAGTTGCTTGAAATCCGCGTCCTCAAGCAGCGGTGCCAGCACGGCATGAATCCGCCACGGAAGGACTTCACGGCGGTAGATGGGCGAGCATGCTTGGGCGGGTAGCAGCCGAGCGAGTTCCTCCTCGGCAAATCTTGCGGGGAATGGAAATACGAAATTTGCCGCGACTCCGAGCTTCTCTGCGAGCGAGAGGCAAAGCCAGCGGCTCATCCCGATGCTTTGGGTGACAACCGTCTCGGGCATCAAGGGAGGGAGCGGGTTCTGTCGAATCATCCCCGCCAGCATCTCTGCGAGTGCTTCGAGCCGGTTGCTGGTATGGATGATGAGCATCGCTTTTTGCCTACAGCCACTTCTTGCGTTTGAAGAAATAAATTTGTCCGACGGCGATGAGCGCCATGATCGTGACGACGAACAGGTAGCCGTATTTCCAATGCAACTCGGGCATATTTGTAGGTGCCGGACTTCCGTCCGGCAGGGTCGGGGAGAAGTTCATTCCGTAGAGCCCTACGATGAATGTGAGAGGGATGAAAATTGCGGAGATAACGGTGAGGACGCGCATCGTCTCATTCGTCCGCATACTCA
>JAYSTZ010000419.1:0-1546 GCA_043719365.1 Verrucomicrobiaceae bacterium
CGACCGCGACCGCACTCGTGGCGCGGATGATGGGTCTAAGTGCCGACGAGGATCGGCAGATGCACCGCCAGGCGCAAATCGCGAAGTATCTGAACCTGCTCTTTGACGACGTGTTCACCGAATGGAGTCGCGCACGGGGCGAGGAAATGCAGCGGATCGCGCGGCATGCTTGCGCTCTCACGCGCTTTCGCCGTGAGCGCCTGCATTCGGGCGCTACGTCGCTCGAAGCGTTTGTCGATTTCCGCGACTGGCGGAAAGGAAGACCCGATGAAGCCGAAGCCTATCTCGACGCAATCGACGAAGCCGAAGTGCTGCGCTTCTCCAAGGAGCCGGCGACGCTGCGGGAGATCCGCAACCTCGCCTTCGCTTCCTTCCTGAGCAGCGAGTATCCGACGCACCGAATGCTCCAGGAGTTGATGCAGCTCGACGGCGGCACCGAGGACCTTCGCGAACTCTCAGAGCGCCTCCTGCCGTGGTGTGCGGAGGGCAACTATGGGCGCCTTTTCGATGGCGCATCGAACGTCTCGCTCACCGGGAAGATCGCGCACTTCGAGCTCGGCTACATTCCTGAGTCGGCCAAAGCGCTCCGCGCCGCCGCGGGCTTTCTCATCACCAACTACACGCGCCAGCACATCATCACGCTCCCGCGCTCGGTGCGGAAACGGAACATCTACGAGGAAGTCGCACGTCTCATGGACATTCCCGGTGGAGAGGAAATCGTGAAGGAGAGCTATGCACAGCTCCGGAAGTTCAACTGCTGGAATATCGCGATCGTGCAGCAATACGCCCGCTTCAAAGAAAGCCGCATCCGCGCCGCCGTCTTCGGCAACAGCCGTCAGTTCTTCCTCATGCGGCAGAACGATCGGGCCGACCTCGACGACATCGGTGCGGACATCAGCCTCTCCGACGTGACCAAGCAAACGATCCTCAACTACCCGCTACCCGACCAGCAACCGACCGAAAAGTTCGCGGCCTTCACCTACCTCCACACCGACGCCGTGCGCCCGGTCTGCGGCACCGTCCACAACGTCACTTCGCCCGAGATGCTCTACTGCTCAAGCACGACCGGAGCGCATTTCGAGCGGCGGGCACACGAGCTAAAGAGTTCGACGAACGCGGTTCAAGGCATTGTGAACGCAGTTAAGAAGGTATCCGATAATGCCACTTAGTTATCCACTTAGCTCAGTCAGTTCCATTCAGCTTTTGCTGAGGATCAAAACAAATTTTAAGAAAGCCGAGAAATACATTTGACGCCCTCATGTGAGAGGAGTAGAAACCAACCACCTTCAGCACCAATGACCTCATTAAGAACATATCCAAACCATTCGCAAGCGACCGCCTGGTTGCATTGCGCGGGTATGTCCCTGCGTATTGGCAAACCCGGTATGGGGCTCGGCACCGACGTAAGAAATACGCGGCCGACCCTCGCGGATTGCGCGAGCGCAATGGCAGGCGAAGACTTTACCAAGGAGGCAGGCAGGTAGTTCAAGATCTCACACAGATCATCGAAATTTCGAGAACCCTGCCCGCCGCAAAGCGAGCAGGG
>JAYSTZ010000420.1:0-8655 GCA_043719365.1 Verrucomicrobiaceae bacterium
CTTCAAACGCCTTTTCCTGAATCGCTCGTTCTGCATTTCGCTCAAAGATTTCAGCCTCCGACGTTTCCAAAAACGCCGTGCCCACACCACGCGCCGCACACCATTTCAAGAACCCAAGCTGCACCTCCACCGCCTGCCGCCGCGCCCGGTCTTTATCCGCCGACATATTCGCCCCGTGGATGCGCCGCTCGACGACGACCTGCGCAATAAACCCATACTCCGCCACCGTCCCCGCCCTGCACCAAAGATCGCGATCTGCCGTCGTGTTAAAGCGAGGATTCCATCCGCCGACTTCTTCAAAAACCGAGCGCCGAATCATCGCCGCGCCCGGCGTGCCGATGGGCGCTTTCCAAAACGCCACCCGCGCCCCAAGCGGCACCGGGCCTTGCATGGCGCACGAGCCGCGTTCTTTCTCAAAACGTCCGTTCTCGGTGAAATCCACGCTTTTCCCATACACCACGCCGCAGTCCCCAGCTCGCGCCAGCAGCGCCGCCACAGCGTCGGGGCGAAGGCGATCATCGGCATCAAGAAAGAGTAACCACTCCGCCGTAGCCTGCGCCGCGCCGAGATTCCTCGCTGCCGACACGCCGGCATTTGTCTGGGTCAGCACGCTCACCGGAAACTCGCGGACAACCGCCGCCGTGCCGTCCGTGCTTCCGTCGTCCACGACGATCACTTGCGCCGCGTTCTGCGCCAGCGCACTCGCGATAGCCTCCGTGATAAATGCAGCAGCGTTGTAGGCTGGGATGATGATGGCGACGTTCATTCGCAGAAAAATCGTGTGCGGGGTAGGGTGGGCGTCCCGCCCGCCGTGTTGCGCGTCTCGCGTAGCACACGCGAGCGTCCGTAAAGGTGGCTACGCGAAAAGACACTCGGGATTGCCACGCGGGACGCGCAGCAAGGCGGGCGGGACGCCCACCCTACCCCGCACACGACTGTCGCCATCATACGTTTACTGTCTTCATCTCCCATTCCCCCGAGTGCCGATTATGTCGGACGACCCTCGCCGCCCGCACCGCAAATCGATGCCGCCGCTTCCACTGCGCCCACGCCCCCAGCCGCCGCCCGTCGTGAGCTGCGAGCGCCCGCTCTGCCTCCCGCATATAGTCTGCTCGGTCGCCGCCCGTCTTTTGGTCGCCGTGGAAGCGGAACCCTCCCAGCGGCACTTCCACCGCGTAAAGCTCCGCGTATTTGAAAAATCGCGCCCACAGCTCGAAGTCGCCCGCCAACGGAAATCCCGCGCCGATTTGCGCGCCCGCTTTTTCCCACAGCGAACGCCGCCAAAACGTGCTCTCCTGCTGAATCCACCCCACCGAAAAATGCCCGCCACTTGGCAGATGTTCGCCCGCCAAAAACCCCTCGCGCGAGTAGCCCGGCACATTCAGAACTCGCGCGATACGACCCTCCGCATCCCACCGCACCTGCGCGCAAGTCGTGAGCCACTGCACCTCCGGGAACCGCGCAAACACTTGCTCCACCACCGCAAGCGCACCCGGCGTATAAAGGTCGTCGCTATTCAGCCACGCCATCACTTCTCCGGTCGCTCGTGCAAAGCCGCGCGTGATGGCATCGTATTGCCCGCCGTCCTGCGCGCTCTGCCAATGCGCCAGCCGCGACGCGTGACGCTCGATGATCTCGCGGCTTCCGTCGGTCGAACCGCCGTCCATTACGACGTATTCGATTTCGCCGGGTTGCGAGAGAACGCTGAGCATCGCAACATCGAGGAAACGAGCTTGGTTAAACGAGGGGGTGATGATGGAAAACTTCACCGCGTCTTCTTAAATCTACTAACGACGAACAGGACAATGCCGACACCAAGAACGCCCCCGACAATTCGTCCAACCCTTTCCTCCTGGCTACCACCAGACGGGAAGAGTCCAGCAAGCGAAAGGCCGCCCTTCTTGGTGCCGCCCGGGTTTGCCGCGAGGATTCCTTTGCGCCAGTCTTTCACCGCAGATTTAGTCCAGGCGACGTCTGCATCGCCTTTGTGCTGACTGTAGCCGAACGCGTAGAGTAGTTTCCCATTTGCAACAATGCTGCTGCTGACGTGTGCCATCGCGTTTTCAGTTCCTGCCTCAAGAAGCATCGCCGCTTCGATAAATTCGTCACCTTCTTCGACAATGCCGAGGGGCTTGAGTTTCCCGATCGTAGCGTCCGGATTTCCACTTTTCTTCAGAGCGTCGTTTGCTTCTTTTTTGATTCCCTCTGCTGACGCGCCATCTCCGAGAAGCTTGCGGACTTCGCTACGGAGTGACTTGAAGTCTGCAAGCGTCATCGTCTTGCCCGTCGCTGAGCGCAGCGTCTGGAGCATGAAATAGCGGGTCATTCCTTCGCCTTTTCCAGAGAGAAGCGCGGCGGCCTCGTTAGGAAGAGCAAAGACGGCGAGTCCTTCATTCATTGCCGGGACAAAGCTCTTTAGAGACGCATCTAAATCGGAATCCTTTCCGTCGATCCGGACGAATCCTTCCGGTAGCGGGATCGCGACCGATTTTCCGCCGATTGTGATCGTCTCGTCGGCATGGGCCGGAACCCCGGCAACGAAGGCGAAGATGGAGAGAAAAGTGAAGAGAAATCTGGTGAGCATTGAAGGCAATTACGTGAGCAATTGCGAGAGGGCAACCTTAACCTTGCCACCATGGCGCTTGTAGAGTCCCCGATAAATCAACGTGCGCAGCCTCCAAAGCCCGAGCCGCTTGAGCCGCGCGAACCCGGTGAGTCCGACCGCTACTTCGCGAAATGCCGCCCCCCATTCAGGTCCGGCATGCTTCTCGACAAATGCGCAAATCTCCGCAGCCCGTTTCGGACTTCCACTGCCCGTTTTGTGACCTTCGTGGAACCGATACGTTGATAAGACGTCGTCCACGCGCTGAAAATCGCAATGCGCCGATGCTCGGAGAAACCAATCCCAATCGAGCGTGAAATGCTGTCCCACATCAAGCTCGCCGGTTTTCGTCCAGAGCGCTCGCGTCCAAAATGCGCTGGGCTGGTAGATGAGAGCCTTGGTCTTCAGCGCCTCTCGGTCAAACACCGGCGCGAGCCAGTCGTGCGTCTTGCCGCTCGCCTCCTGCAAAACACGCGTCCCCCCAAACACCAGCCGTGGCTCGGTGCCATCGCCCAGAAGAGGCGCTATTTTCGCAATGACTCCAGGCAGGTAAAAGTCATCGCTATTCAGCCACGCAAGCAGATCGCCTTTCGCGATGCGGAATCCTTTGTTGATCGCATCCGCCTGCCCACGATCCGGCTCGGAGTGAAAGTGCGCGATTTTGTCGCCAAACGACTCCACGACCTCGCGCGTTCTATCCTTCGAGCCGCCATCAACGACAATGATCTCCACGCGCGGCCATCGCTGCGAGGCGATGGAATCAAGCGTCTGCCCGATGAACTGCGCTTGGTTGAGCGTGGGGACTATGATGGAGAAAAGCGGTGTCAATCAGAGGATTCTCCGGGGAGTGTGCGGCACTGCACAAAACGTATGTAACTCCCGAAATGCACATACACGAGGAGGTGTTCCTTATTGATTTCGCGCCCCCAGAATCCCATCCCGTGATCCTTCATAAAGTGGGGATTTCCGAGGCCGTATCTCGGTGTTTTCAACGTCGCATCAATGAGCCGGAGGATGAAATCTGCCGTGCTGCAATCGTTAGCGAGCCACCACCCCAAGTCTTCGACGAACTCACGATCAAATACCCCGTCCATCCAAATCGAGTTCCAAGCGCAATTCCGCGATAGAGAGACAGGCCGCATCGCCACCACCCGAACGAGCGAGCGCGGCGCGCAGTCGCTGGGCATTTTCGGGTGATTCAAAAAGCAACTTCCTGCGCCGTTCGATTTCATCATCGTCGTCCCCAGCAACAATCAAAAAGGTCCTTCCCCCGCTCTGAATAGCGACGGGCTCCCCGGTCTCCGCGACGGAGTTACAAAGTTCATCAAGGTGTTCTCGGGCTTCGGCGATGGTGAGAGTGCTCATGGTGATTCCTTTAATTCGTGTTCGGACGGTTTGCAAACCGGTTCATTCCCCAAAGAGATAAGACCAAAGCGACCGTGCCGCCCGGATGAGTATCGGGAAAGGAGTGACCAAAACTAGAACAGCCCAGACGCAAATGCACTTTTCCAGAAGTGTCATCGGTTCAGTTGGTATTAGTGCGGCTTTCGCTTTCGACTCTTCTACTGGAGGGGATTGCCTTTCGTAAACATACCCCAGTTCGAAATCATGCCCGCAGTGGCAGTGCCGCCAGATTCTGCACTCCCGAATCACTCCGCACTTTGGACACCTCTGCGGTTTCATGATTTTGCGATTCGTAGAAAATCGCGGCCTGCCTCTGCGATGCGCGCGTTTGCGGCGGCGCGGGCTTCCGTTTCGGCGGCGAGGTCTGGGCCGAGGGGGAGGTTGGCCCACGCATCGGCTAGGTGGGTGGCTAGGGCTTCGGCGTCGGTGGCAGGGAAGAACTTTGCGCCGGGTGGGTTTTGCTCTTGGTGGACGGCTAGGGCGCTGAGGAGCGTGGGTTTTCCTAGCACGCGGGCGTCTTCTACCACGGTGCTCCAGCCCTCGAAGAGCGAGGGCTGCACGACGGCTAGACTGCGGCGGATGATCTCGATTTGCAGACGTCGCGGAACGAGGCCGAGCAACATCACCTGCGCACCAACTCCCGCGCGGTGCATTTGCTGGAGCAGTCTTTCGGTGTGCTCCGGCTGGCGGAAATCCACGAGCGCTCCGGTGCAGACAATCATCGGGCGGACTCCGCGAGCAGCGAGAATTTCGAGCGCTTTGAAAACCGTCGCGTGGTTTTTGTGCGACCAGAATTGATTGCAGACGGCGAAGTATCGCGGCGGTAGCCAGTCGAGATTCTCCGCATCGAAAGGCTCATACCAATTTGTATCTGGAAAGGTCGCGAACCGTAGCACCGCCGCCTTTGCAGCGTGTTCGGGATAAAAGCTGCGAAAATCTGCCGCCGCGCTCTCGCTGCTGAGGACGACTTTTTGCGCCTCACCCACCACGGCTGCGATCCCTCGGTCGCGCTTGGCGATTTCTTTTTCCGTAAAGAGCTGCGGCAAATGGCGATGCTGAAAATCCGGCACCCAAGCAGCCCATCGGCACCCGAGTTCGCCGACGGGCAGAGTCACGCCGACGTTGTATTGGTTGTCGTAAGTGAACGGGTAAAGGAACTCGACGCCACTGCTGCGGACAGCGCGCGTGAAGTCCCTATTTTTCGCGCGGAAGCAGTCCAGAAAACCGCGTCGTTTCTGCACGGGCACCGCGACAAGCGAATCGAACAACGCCGCGTGCGCCTCCCATTCCGCCCGCTGCGGCTCGCCGCAAAAGAGCGTGAGCCGAGCAGTCTCGCCCGTCGCACGGACGGCACGGGCCAAATTGCGGATATACTCCGCACCGCCCGCCCAGCCCGCTCCGCCTTGCGCTATGAAACCGATGTGCATGATTCTTGAATGACGAATGACAAAATTTGGACGTGGGATTGAAACGAGACGCTCGAAAAGCGAAGGGTAGCACACGCGACCCGCGTGTCGTCCCCGGCGACCCGCCGGGGACATTTCGCGGAGCGAACCTCTTGCATAGCGAGCCGAACTGTGGTCGCCTCGCGGCGAAAGGTCGCCTACGGCGAATGCTCCCGGCGAGACGCCGGGAACAACACGCGGGTCGCGTGTGCTACCCTTCGCTATTTGAGCGCCACGACTCGTCGAACTTCGTCATTTTCAAAGCCCCAACTCTGCCCGCGCCCACGCCGCAACCTGCGCCAGCCCTTGCTCCAGCGGCATTACAGGCTGGAATCCCAGCGCGGTGAGCTTCGAGACATTCGCTCGCCAGTTGAGCGGGTCGCCCGCGCGCGTCTTGCCGTCGAACTGCGGCGTCACCTTCATTCCGAAAGCCGCGATGAGCTGCCCGGCCAGCTCCGAGATGGTCGTCTCGCGGCCTGTGGAGAGATTGTAGAGTTCACCATCGGCGGGTGCATTTTGCACGAGCAACGCCAGTGCGCGGGCGATGTCTGTGGCGTGGATGAAGTCGCGACTTTCGTTGCCCGTTCCGCCGAGAGTCAGCGCGCCATTGGTCAGCAGGCGTTCGCAAATATCCCACACCACTTGCCGCCGCAGCCCCGGCCCGTAGGCGGAAAAAATCCGCACCGCTAGCGTCGGCACTGCGTAGATGCGGGCAAATTCCTGGCAGATGAGTTCGCACTGGCGCTTGTGAAATCCATACGGCGAAAGCGGCGCGAGGTGCTGCGACTCGGATACCGGCAGCGTCTTCGGATTCCCATACACCGCCGCGCTGGAGAGCAGGATGAATCGGCACTTCGGCGCGTTCCGGCGCAGCGCATCGAGTAGCTCGAAAGTGAGCACGGTGTTGTCGTGAAAATCCGCCGCCGGGTCTTGCATCGAGAGCGGGACTGACGCGCGCCCCGCGCAGTGGATACACACATCCGGCTTCGTCTCCACGAGCAGCGCGGCAAACTCCGCCGACGGCAGTTTCATCCGCAAATACCGCACGCCCCCGCCGAGCTGCACATTCTCCGGTGCCAGCGCATCCACACCAACCACACGCCAGCCAAGCTGCGCAAAGTGCCGCGCGATGTGGCGACCAAGAAAGCCAGCGATGCCGGTAAGAAGGACTGTTTTCATTCAGATGGAAGTCTGCGAGAGGCGGGACGCGAAAGTAGTCAGCAAAAGACCGCGAATGGCGGAAGGAAACGGGAATGACACTCGAGAAGCGTAAGTAGCCGAAAAGATGTGCGCGGGGGAGCGCGTGCTTCTAGCCCGCAGTGTCCGGCATCCTGCCGGACACATTTGTGCGGCTCTCGCGAGAAAGTTACCGTTCTCGCAAAGCGCACATCCTACTCCCCGGCAGGATGCCGGCGAGAACGGGCTGGAAGCCCGCGCTCCCCCGCGCACATCTTTTCGCATAGCCATGCGGCTTTTTACTTCAACGATTTGCAATGGGTTAAGCCGGGGCGCCTCAGAGACTCTGGATAAAGGTCGCTCGGAGGAAAAACGCTCTAAGTGAATTTTCGCGCTGCTTCTGCTTTTCACGACTCGACGGCTAAAGCCGCTGACTACTTTGTGCATCATTTCTCCACCTTCACCCACGGCAACGAGTTCACCAGCGCCGCCTCTTCCTCGAAAGTCGGGAACACCAGCCCTCCATCCGCATCGCGCGCTTCGCGGAAGCTACGCCGCACGTATCCCTCCGCCGCAGTCAGCTCGCGCAAGGGACCGGTGAGCAAATCACGGCGGACGAAAAACGCATTACTCCCCGCCGTATTCGAGCCGACGAAAGCCATCCCCTTTTTCCGCCCGAGCGCCACCAGCGCGGCGAGCGATGCTCCGTAGTAGCTGCACGAGTGATGCGCCTTTGCCCGCTGAAATGCTGGATCGTAGGGCGCCGTCACGGCTCGCTCGGCACCGAGCAGCGAGTTGTATTCAGCGACGACAATCGCGGGCTGCACCGCCGTAATCGCTTCCCACACCCAATAATCCACGCCATCAATATCCACGCTCAAGAGCCCGATTTCGCCCGCGATTCCCTGTTCGGAAATGAGCGAGTTAATGTTCTCTCGAGTGATGAATGCCTGCACGGCTTTGAGATTCTGCTGCCAGTAAATCGGGTCCCGCCGAATCGCCGCGATGTTGTCCTCGCTGCCATCCAGCACGAGGCCGCTCCAGCCGTCGTTCACCACGAGCCAGCGCGTGTTCGCCTCCACATAAGTCTCCACGCCAAACTCCACGAACACCTTCCTCGGCACCTTCACATGCCGCAAAATATGCGCGAGAATCCCATCCTCACCCCACTGCGAAAAGACGCGAAACTCCTGCTCGGCAAAGCTCGTCCCCGCCGCCGCAGTCTGCCGCGACTCGATCCGCCCGAGCGCCTCGCGAATCAGCGCCGCGTCCCGCGAAAGATTACCGACGCGCGTCCAAATAGAGTTTAGTCGCCGCATCGCGCGGTGAAATGGTTCGAGAAATTTCATATCAGCGAATCACACAATGATAACCCATGAACGCATACTGCCGCGTAATGCTTGGGAAAAGGTTTTGCTCAAAAAGTGTCTGATCCACTCGCTGCGCCTGCTTCAAGACCGTCGCGCAAAAGAGCCGCTGAAGCAGGCTGCTCGTGAACGTCGTCGCGATCTGGCTCACGGGCATGGACGTGAAATTGCAAAGATACCGCTCAGTGACTTCGCCGATGGCACCGAGCGCGCCGAGCAACTCGGGCTCACGAAAGACGACCTCTTTCGGCGAAAGGATGCGCCCTTGGCGATGCGCGTCCATCGCGAGTGCTTCGACTTTTTTGACGAGCGCCATATCGCGCTTTGGGCGGAACATTTTCTGAAAGCGTTTCGCTGCCAGCAGCGGTGTCTCCGCGAGCGCCCCCCCAGCCACGGCTTCCGGCGTCTCCGGCAAAGGCCCGCCTTCCGGGTCGGAGAGATAGACGGGCTCATAGACGAACAACTTCGTGCCCGCGCCGAGCGCCTTGAGCTGGCCGAGCACGCTGTGGATTTCCTGCCACGAAAGATGATGCAAGATCGCGTGGATAAAGACGCAGGAGACGGACTGCGCATCGTTCACCGTGAAGTCGGCGAGGTTTTGCGCGCGATACTCGCACACGTCGGAGAGCCCAGCCGTGGCAGCGTTTTCTTTCGCGAGGCG
>JAYSTZ010000043.1:0-2107 GCA_043719365.1 Verrucomicrobiaceae bacterium
GCCGAGGTGCGTGTCGCCGTTGGTGGCCTTCACTTCGAAGACGCCGTCGCCGATTTCCAGCACGGAAATATCGAACGTTCCGCCGCCGAGGTCATACACGGCAATCTTTTCGTCCTTCGCCTTGTCGAGGCCGTAAGCGAGCGATGCCGCCGTGGGCTCGTTAATGATGCGGAGCACTTCGAGGCCCGCGATTTTACCCGCGTCCTTCGTAGCCTGACGCTGCGAGTCGTTGAAATAAGCGGGCACCGTGACGATGGCCTGCGTGATGGTTTCGCCGAGCTTGGCTTCCGCGTCGGACTTCATCTTCGCGAGAATCATCGCGCTGATTTCCGGTGGAGAAAACGTCTTCGTCTCACCCGCGACCTGCACCTGAATGTGCGCATCGCCATTCGCGGCCTTCACCACTTTATAAGGCACGCGCTTCAGCTCGTCCTGCACTTCGTCGAACTTGCGTCCCATAAAGCGCTTCACCGAGAAAATCGTGTTGGTGGGGTTCGTCACCGCCTGGCGTTTTGCCGCCTGACCGACGAGACGTTCGCCTGTTTTGCTGAAAGCAACAACGCTAGGCGTCGTGCGTGCGCCTTCCGAGTTTTCAAGAACCAGTGGTTCCTGACCATCCATGACGGACATACAGGAGTTGGTTGTGCCGAGGTCGATACCGAGAATTTTAGCCATAAAGTTGTTTTTTGAGGTGTTGAAAGTAACCACGGCACACCTTGCATTCCCCGAGCCATCATCGTGAACGTTGTTCAAGAACCGAATGCACAGTAGCTTACGAGATATTCGAAGTATTGGATAGATGCGCCAAATCCATCGCATTGGCGCAAAGTGCGACAGAGCGGCACGCCAAAGTGGCGCAGTGGGCGATTCTTTTGTAAATGGCACGAATAAGGGTTAGTCAGCACCTATGAAACAAGTAAACGCAGAGCCCAAAACGAATGCGGCTTCCGAAATGCAGGCACTCCGGTCCGCGCTCGAGGAGGCCTCGCAAGTGGTAAAGCGTGGCGAAGCGCTGCTAGCGACTGCCCGCGGCGAAGCGCAGGCAGAGAAAACCCGCGCCGCTCTGTATTTCGCTGAATTGAGCAGGGAGCGCGCGCGTGCGGACCAATGGCAGGCGGAGGCTGCGACGGAAGTAGCGCGGGCTCGCCGTGCTACGGAAGGAGGGCTGGCGATTGCGGCGAAATACGCTGTACTTGAAGAGGAAAATGAACGCCTCATGGCCCTGCTTGCAAAGTCTGTGAGCACTGTTCAGCCGCCTCCGAAAGCGCCCGATGAAGCGAGTCTGCCAAAGAGTAAAAAGCTGCCCAATATTTTCGACCCGAACGAGGCTGACATTGGTGACGTGACCATCGAATACGATGACCCGGAACAGGGAGAGCGCGGTAAGAAAAATAGCGCGTAATCTGCCGCTACAGCCCGCTCGTGTCCGATTTCCCAGCCTGCTCTTCCATCCACATCCTCGCCCGCTCGCGGTCGAGTTCCTGCCGTTCTCTCACGCCGGCCTGAGCGAGATCCTGATCCATATAAGACACCTGGATCGTTGGTTTTCCAGGTGCCTGGTCGATGGAATCGACCGTCGCCACCAGTTCGGTGGAAATCACGCGGTTGCCCTGCTTGAAAGTGATGTCCGTTGGAAACGGAGTGTCAGTCCCGTTCCGGCGGACTTTGATGGTAGTGGTCGGCTTGGGCGGCGGGGGAGTGGCCGGTTTCGCGGCGGCAGGTGTGCCGGGCTTTGTCTGGATCACGGTTGTCGCGGGCTGCTCGATGGGATCCGGCTTCGGCTGGTATTTTTCCTTCAGCAGCGCGGCCACGAGCATCGCTTCCCGCTGCGCCTCGTCGAGCGTCTCGAACGGCGGGCTGACACAGATGATCGAAACGATCCGGCTGGTCTTGGGTGTGACATTTACGCGGCAAGTATGGATCGCGCGGAACGGCTTCAATGCTGGCACCGTGTAGGAGATGACGTCCCCACCCGCGCCGGTTTGCTTTGCTGTCGGGCCGGGAACAAACACTTCGCCGAGTCGAAATCCGAAGCCGCCTTCGATTTTCTCCTCCACCACACCGCTGGCGATCGTCGTGAGCAAGACGCTGGCGGCAAACATTATCC
>JAYSTZ010000421.1:0-1542 GCA_043719365.1 Verrucomicrobiaceae bacterium
TCGCTGCTGCTCGGGTGGCATCACGAGTGGAATCCGGGGAATCACACGATCCTTCTGCTGAGCCGATTGGGAGCGCGACAGACTCAGACGGCGGATGACACGACGCAGACATTTCAGTTCCACGACGTGACCAATATCGTTCCGATCGAGTTTTTTACGGGGACGATTTTTGAGACGCTCCCACGCGATGATGCTTATTGGAAAACTGCGGGTTCATTTGCGGGCCGCACGCCGCCAGCCTCGAACCAAACCAACATTCTCGACTACGACTACCGCTTCAAATTTGAGGTCTATTCCGCGGAACTACAGCACATCGTGACGCTCGGGCCGGATACTTTGATCCTGGGTGGCCTTTACCAAAGCGGGCAATTCGACACGAGATCGCGGCTCACGGATTTCGCAAATGGGTTGGATCCGATCACGGGCAAGCTCTTCAACAATCCACCAGCTTTCGAGGACGAGTCGGTCGATTTCGAGCGAATCAGCCTGTACGCCTATAACGTCCTGCATGTGACTCCGTGGCTCTCGCTCACGGGCGGCGTCGTCTGGGACAGCATGGAATACCCGGAAAATTACACCAGTGCACCGATCAACGGGAATCAGGCTTCGCTTGATCGTGTTTCGCCAAAGGCGGGATTTATCCTGCGCCCGTGGAAGGGTGCGGTGCTGCGTGGCGCTTACACGGAGGGGATCAGTGGAGCGAGCTTCGATCAGAGCTTCCGGTTGGAGCCCGCGCAAGTCGCCGGATTCTTGCAATCGTATCGCGGGCTGATTTCGGAGTCGCTGGTCGGTTCGTTGCCGGGTGGAAAATTCAAGCTCTCGGGACTGAGCCTTGAGCAGGTGCTTCCGACGCGGACCTATCTCGGCGTTGAATTCGACGTGCGGCAGCAAAAGGTCGATCGGACGATTGGCATCTTCGAGGCCCTCAATACAAACCAAGGATTGCTGGTGATCGTCCCTTCTTCGCAAGGCGAGCGTGATGAATATCGCGAGGAAGTTTTCACGGCGACGGTGAATCAATTGATCGGCGATGATTGGTCGGTCGGCAGTCGCTATCGCTACACGCATTCCAAGTTCGAGCGGGAGTACGAGGGGTTCGATGCGGCGGTGCGGCGGATTAACTCGCCGAATTTTCTGGATGGACTCGTGCGCAATTCCAATCGCGAATCGCGCTCGGGCCTGCACGAGCTGAGCTTTTTTGCGAACTTCAATCACCCGAGCGGCTTCTTCGCGCGAGCGGAGGCGAACTGGTACCAGCAAAACAACGACGAGAATGTGACGACGGCGACTTACAAAATCGTGGACATTTTCAACCGGGGGAAGGCGAAGCTGAGGACGCAAAATCTGGGCGTGGCTGGCGATGATTTCTGGCAGTTCAATGTGCTCGCTGGTTATCGCTTTCATCGCAACCGCTGCGAGATCAGCGCCGGGCTGCTGAACATCACCGGGCAGGACTATCGACTGCTCCCGTTGAATCCTTACGAGGAACTCGCGCGCGATCGCACGGTCGTTGTGCGCTGCCGCCTGAGCTTCTGATGGCCG
>JAYSTZ010000422.1:0-8631 GCA_043719365.1 Verrucomicrobiaceae bacterium
CAGGTTCTTCCGAAACGTTGTTCGGATGAACGCCGACGGCGCAATAGATGTGCGGATATTCGTCCGCAAGCTGGCGCGCGCGCAAGCTGCCCGCGACGGTCGTGCCAATGGTGATGATGCGCTTTACGCCCGCCGCGTCCGCCCGCTGGAGAACCCCGGCGAGGTCCGCCTGGATTTTCGGGAAATCCAAGTGGGCGTGCGTATCAGTCAGCATTTACGCTTCCTGAATCTGGCCGGGAATCGTCTTTTTCACGTACTCCTGAAGCGAATTCAGCAGCGTGCTGGCGTAGAATCCGATGGAACCGACCATGAGCAAAACGTCTTCTTTTCCGAGGCTGACCGTGGCCCCGAGCGGGAAGCGACGATCGGTGCGCCCGAGCTTGGCGGTCGGCTGGGATTTTCCGTCACCCTTATCCACGACGAGCGTGACGAGTCCGAGAATCCATTCGCCGCTGCCGCTGAGGAATTCCTTCGGCACCTTGCCTTCGTGCTGTGCGAGGATGGTATTCAACTGGAAAAGACCGGGCAGAATACCTTCGACGAACGAGAAGACATTATACTTGTCGCGCAGCTCTTTGAGACGCTCGCCGAAATTCTTCTTCAGCGACTCTTCGCGATCGGCAACGAGGATGGTTTGCGGCGCGGCCGTGTTCGTCTCGTCCTTCGCCTTCCACTCCGCGAGGGCAGCGACACTGCGGACATCCTCAAGCAATGGCGTGAGCATGTTGAGCGACTCGACCAGAATGTTCCGAATGAGCCAATTCTCGGCGGTCGGACGGATCTGGTCGTGCTTCGCATGTGTGCGGCCATCGGGATAGAAGCCCGCCGTTTTTCCAAATTCCTGGTAGTCCTTTTCCGTCTGCACGCGAAGTGCGCCGATGGTGCAGGTGGCGATATCAAACAGTCGCTGCACGCCTGCGTTGTAGCGGGCGCTGATTTCGGTGAGGTTGATATTGATGGCTTGCGGCTGTGCGGGTGTGCTCATGATAGAAGTAAATTAGAAGGCGCGGAATAAGGCGCGTGTATTGCGTTTGGTCAACCCCAGCGCGGAAAATAAAGTCATCTTTCCCGCAACGGGGTCGAAGCCGTTACATGTGGGCGATGATGTTGTCGCCGAATTCGCTGCACTTGATCTCCGTCGCGCCGTCCATGAGACGTGCGAAGTCGTAGGTGACCCGCTTGCTGCCGATCGCTCCGTTCAGTCCCTTGATGATGAGATCGGCAGCCTCGCCCCATCCCATGTAACGCAGCATCATTTCGCCGCTGAGGACGACGCTGCCGGGGTTCACCTGATCCTTGCCGGCATACTTCGGCGCGGTGCCGTGCGTGGCTTCGAAAATGGCGTGACCTGTGACGTAGTTGATGTTGCCGCCGGGCGCGATGCCGATGCCGCCCACCTGCGCCGCGAGCGCGTCGGAGAGATAGTCGCCGTTCAAATTGAGCGTCGCAATCACGTCGAAATCGCCGGGGCGTGTGAGCACTTGCTGGAGCGTGATGTCGGCGATTGAGTCCTTGATGAGCACGCGACCTTCGGCGAGCGCGGCCTTTTGCTCTTCGTTTGCGGCGGGTTCGCCCTTCTCCTTTTTGGTGCGTTCCCATTGCGCCCACGTGTAAACCTTGTCTCCAAAAATGCGTTCCGCAGCAGCATAGCCCCAATCACGGAACGCTCCCTCAGTGAACTTCATAATGTTGCCTTTGTGTACAATCGTGACGCTCTTCTTTTTCTGGGCAATCGCGTATTGAATCGCCGATTTGATGAGGCGGATCGTTCCCACTTGCGAGACTGGCTTGATGCCAATGCCGACTGTGGGCGGGTAGTTTTCCATCGTGTGCTCGGGCGCTGCGAGCTTCATGTATTCCACGACGGCGTCGCTCGTGCCGAAGCGGATTTTTTTGAAGTCTTTCGGGAATTCTTTTGCGATGAAATCGAGCACCTTCTGCGCTTCCGGCGTGCCGCCTGCGAATTCGATTCCCGCGTAGATGTCCTCGGTGTTCTCGCGGAAGATGACCATGTCCACGGCTTCCGGACGCTTCACAGGCGATGGAACGCCGGTGAAATACTGCACGGGGCGGAGACAGACATAGAGATCGAGCATCTGCCGAAGCGCGACGTTCAGCGAGCGAATGCCGCCACCGACAGGCGTGGTCAACGGGCCTTTGATTCCGACAAGGAATTCGCGGAATGCCTCGACGGTATCATCGGGCAGCCAGTTGTTGAATTTTGTGAATGCGGTCTCGCCGGCAAACACTTCCATCCACGCAATCTTCTTCGCCCCGCCGTAAGCCTTTGCGACCGCTGCATCAAGAACGCGCACGCTTGAGGCCCAGATATCCGGTCCGGTACCATCGCCGCGAATGAAAGGGACGATTGGTTCGTTCGGAACAGTCAGCTTTCCAGCGTTGATGGTGATTTTTTCGCCGGCAGGCACGGAGCAGGTTGTGTATTTGGACATCGTCGTTGTTTTGTAAAATGGGGCGTGGCTGTATCACGATGCGCCACGCTTGGAAATGGAGAATGTTGTTCTTTGAAAATCAGGCGCGGGCCCATGCAGGATCGGGCGCGATGAACTCGACTCTTTCGTTCGTCAGCGGATGGGTGAACTCGATTCGGGCCGCATGAAGACAGAGCGGCGGTTGCCCGAGCGCAAGGGTCTGCTGAGCCCCGATTTTACCGCCCGGAAGATATGCCGCATCGCCGCAAATCGGATATCCGAGGTGCCAAAGATGGATGCGAATTTGGTTCGTGCGTCCGGTCAGCGGGCGGGCCTCAAGGAGCGCTGTCCCGTCCGGAAAACGCTTCTTCACCGTGAGCTCAGTTTTAGCCGACAGCCCTTCCGTTTCATCCACGGTCCGCGAGCCGAGCGGTCCGGGCTCATCGGTGATGCGCGCGTCGCAAACAAATTCGTCTTCCACAGGATGCCCTTGAACTCGGACGGTGTAAGTCTTCGCTATCTCGCCGCGCGTAAACTGAGGCTGCAACAAACTCGCAAAATGACGGGTCCGCGTAAACAAGACGACACCGGTTGTATTTGCATCAAGACGATGTGCAAGATGTGGCTTTTGCGGCGCATACACTTCATTCATCAAGTGCTGGAGCGTGTTGCGGAAGAAGCGTCCGCCCGCGTGCATTGGCAGCGGAGCGGGCTTGTTCAAAACGATCAGCGCCTCGTCTTCGTAGAGAATCGTCACGTCGGCGCTCACGTCGGGTTCAATAACTTGCTCGACCTTGTGAACAAAGCGTTCGCCGGCACGCACGATCCGATCGGCTTTCACGGGCTCGTGCGTATCGATATCCAGCACTCGCTCAGCAGCAAAACGCTCCGTCCATTGCTCGGGAGTCATTGCTTTTACGCAATGCGACAGCGCATCGAGCAGTGTAAAACCGTCGCACTCTTGAGGAATGTTGACCGGCTTGAAATTGTCATGCGGCACACTCCCCGGAAGAGGGCTGAAGACTCTCGCGATGGTCTTCATGCGGGCTGCGATTGAGGCGGCGCGCTGTTGCTCCGGGGTTTCAAAGCAATAGGGACAAGACTTTCCGGGCACATAGCGCGCATCGGCCTGCTCCTCGGTGCTCAAGGGCGACTGACACGCGTAGCAACGCGTAGAGTCTGTCTCGCTCAAATTCGGATCGACGCCGACGCGTTGATCGAACACGAAGCACTCGCCGACGTAGTGCGCCCCTCCGCATTCTTCGAAGTACTTCAAAATTCCGCCATCAAGCTGGAAGATGTTTTTGAAGCCCTCGCGCTCCATATACGGCCCAGCTTTTTCGCATCGAATTCCACCCGTGCAAAACATCACGATGGGCGCATCCTTCAGTGCTTCGGGCAGCTTCGCAACCGCAGCAGGAAACTCGCGGAACGTATCTACACCGATGGGCAACGCATTCCTAAATGTGCCCAACCGAACTTCGTAGTCGTTGCGCGTATCGAGCAGCGTCACCGGGCGACCTTCATCGAGCCATTTCTTTAACTCGCGGGCCTGAAGCTTCGGCGACGTACGCTTCCCCGGCGCGATTCCCTCCACTCCAAACGCGATGATCTCCTTCTTGAGCCTCACCAGCATTCGATTAAACGGCTGATGGTCCGTTTCGCTGAACTTCGGCTCCAGAGTCTCCAGTCCCGGAATCGCGCGTAGCTCGGCCAGCAGCGCATCCACGTCCCCGGCAAGGCCGGCCACGAACAAATTGATGCCTTCCGGGCTCAACAGAATCGTTCCGCGCAATCCACGGCCCTTGCAAAAATCCTGCAGCCGGGCGCGGAGCGGCTTCAGCTCAGTGAGCGTGGCGAACTTATAAGCGGCAATATTTTGGATGTTTTGCATCGGATTCAGTTTGAAATAGACTCGCTCACGCTGGCAACAAAGACCGTTGCCTACGCGGCTAATTGGTTCAAACACACGTTGCTGCACAAAATGCAACCGGCGCGGTCCTTGTGGAACCGCGCCGGTGCGTGAATTTTTGCCCGTCCTGACCTACGCCTTGGAGTAAAGCTCAACAATGAGCTGCTCGTTCACGATAGGCGCGATTTCTTCGCGGGTCGGGATGCGTGCGACGGTGCCAGTAAACTGGTCCTTGTTGACGGTCAACCAATCAGGAACAGGAACTATGGTGGTGAGTTCCATGTTCTTCGTTGCGAGTCGGCGGCTGCCTTCTTTTTCCTGAACGGTGATTGTATCTCCGGGCAAGCAAGAGCGACTAGAAACCGAGCAACGGCGACCGTTTACCTTGACATGTCCATGTCCGACCATCTGGCGGGCAGCGTTGCGGCTGTTCGCGAATCCAAGACGATAGACTACGCTATCGAGACGGGTTTCGAGGAGTTGAAGAAGGATCTCGCCTGTAACGCCACGGCGGCGGCTCGCGATTTCGAAGAAGCGGCGGAACTGCTTCTCGAGGATTCCGTATTGGTAGCGAAGCTTCTGCTTCTCAGCCAACGCGACCGAGTATTCACTCGATTTGCGGCGGCTTCCCTTAGGACCATGCTGGCCCGGCGGGTAGTTCTTGCGTTCGAGATACTTGGTAGGGCCGAACAACGGAACGTTGTAGCGGCGTGAGACTTTGCTTTTGGGTCCAGTGTAACGTGCCATGTCTGTGTGATTCTATGAATTAAACGCGACGAGCCTTAGGCGGACGGCAACCGTTATGCGGCACCGGCGTCACATCTTTGATGGTGGTAATTTCGAGACCGACCGCTTGGATAGCGCGGATAGCCGACTCGCGTCCGGCACCGGGTCCCTTAACGCGGACTTCGACTTCACGAAGTCCATGCCCCATTGCCTGACGGCAAGCATCCTGAGCAACCATCTGCGCGGCGTATGCCGTGCTCTTACGGGAGCCTTTGAAGCCGACCTTACCAGCGCTCGACCAGCCCAGCACGTTTCCGCGTTGGTCGGTAATGGTCACCTTGGTGTTGTTAAACGTTGCGAGAATATTCGCGACGCCAATCGAGATATTCTTGGAACCCTTAGCCTTGATGACCTTGATGGGTTCGATTCCGGCGTTGAGGTCGAGCGAGACATCAACAGCAGGCACTGCGTCTGCAGCAGCTGCTTCTTTGGATTTCTTCGGAGCCGCAGCTTTTTTAGGAGCCTTGGGCTTTGCTTCCACCGCCGCAGGTGCGGGCACTGGGGCGGGTGTTGGTTCTGTATCAGCCATAAATCAGTAGTTCGGTTGAGATTATTTCGCGCCTTCTTTTGCACGCTGAACACCGACGGTTTTCCGTGGGCCTTTGCGTGTGCGGGCATTGGTTTGGGTCCGCTGTCCGCGAACGGGAAGGCTACGCCGATGGCGGATACCACGGTAGCAGTTGATAGCCTGAAGACGCTTCAAATTTTGCTGAAGCTCACGGCGAAGGTCGCCTTCGATGAGGATCTTCTGCGCGTTGATCGCGTGAATGATGGCATTCAGTTGCTCAGGCGAGAGATTCTTTGCCCGGATATTCGGGTCAATATTGGCAGCTTCGAGCACCTTCTTGGTGTTGCTCGGCCCGATGCCGTAAATGTATGGGAGCGAAGCTTCGATGCGCTTATCTCCGGGAATGTCGATGCCGAGAATTCGTGGCATAGTATTATTGGATTTGGTTGTGTGGTTTTAACCCTGACGCTGTTTGTGGCGTGGGTTGGTGCAGATGACGCGGAGAACATTCTTCCGCTTTACGATTCGGCAGCTTTCGCATTGCCGTTTTACAGATGCTCGGACTTTCATTGTTTCAGAGTATAAAAAAGGTTGATATTAGAGGACAAAAAATCGCCCGGAGAGCCTCTGTTTTTCAGCTTCGGAGCTCCGTGCGCTACAATGGTTTTAGTTACTTGTGACGGAATGTAATCCGCCCCTTTGTCAGGTCGTAGGGTGACATTTCTAGCGAAACTCGGTCGCCTGGCAAGATGCGAATGAAGTTTTTACGCATTTTTCCGCTGATGTGCGCGAGAATGCGATGTCCGTTTCCAAGATCCACGCGGAACATTGTGCCGGGCAGGCATTCGGTGACTTTACCTTCTATTTCGATTGCAACTTCTCTCGCCATGTTAAAATTTCTGGTTGTTCTTTTGTAATAAGGATTGTGTGTTCAAAATGTGCGCTGGGCTGACCGTCTGTTGTGACGACAGTCCAATCATCGCCTAAAGTCCGGACATTACCAGTCCCCATATTGACCATCGGCTCAATTGCGATGGTCATACCCGCTTTAAGCTTCGGTCCAGTCCCAGGCCGACCGAAATTCGGGACCTGCGGTTCTTCGTGCAGACTGCGCCCGACTCCGTGTCCGACGAACTCGCGCACGACATTGTATCCGTTTGCAACAACTTCGTCTTCAATAAAAGCACATAAATCGCCGAGCCGTCGTCCCGCAGTCGCCATCGGGATGACCCGATTGAGCACATCGTCAGTAACAGCAAGCAAACGCATCCAATCATTCCGGACTGCACCAACTGGAACGGTTTTCGCGGTGTCCCCTACCCAGCCGTTTTTTATCACACCGACATCAAGCGAAACCACATCGCCATACTGAACCCTACGTGAGCCTCCGATACCGTGAACCACTTCTTCGTTTACAGAAATGCAGATCTGACCGGGAAACTTTCGATATCCCAAAAAAGCGCTCTTGCATCCCTCTTCAGCGATAAATTCCTTGGCCGCTTTGTCAATCTCGCCAGTCGTGATTCCCGGCCGAAGCATCTTGCCGAGCCGGTCCAGTACACGAGCAGCAGAGGCACAGGCGCTGCGCATCTTTTCAATCTCTTGCTCGTTCTTGATGTGAATCATCAGGCTAGTAAAGTTATTCGGACTGTTTCGTAAACAGCATCTGCGGTCTGGGTCGCGTCAAAGCGGTGAAGCAAACCTTTGTCCTCGTAGTATCCAATCAAAGGCTCGGTCTTTTCCGAATACTCCGACAAACGCTTTTCAAGCACTTCGGTCGTATCATCGTTCCGTCGAAAAAGGTCTCCGCCGCAACTGCAATGCTTTTGATTCTTCTCAGCGCTAAAGATCTTCCCGCAGCGACGGCAACCGACTCGCTTCTGCACCCGTCCTGTTAAAGTGGCTTTGTCTGCCTCCAGCAATACAACCAAATCAAGTGGTGCGTTCCGTTCGGCGAGGGTCCCATCCAGAGCCCTGCCCTGCACCATGGTTCGCGGGTAGCCGTCAAAAACGAAACGGTGACCGGACTGCCGGTCGAGCCACTTGCAAACAAGTGCGTTGATAACGTCGTCTTCCAAAAGCTTTCCATCGGATGCAATATCCGAAGACTCCTCCCGCAACATCGCACCAGGCGAAGCAGTCTGAAAACCAAACTCGTTGTAGAGCCGCTCGGCCAATGTACCCTTCCCTGATGCGGGCGGACCAAGCAAGACGAGTCGCTGCTTCACTTATTAATGAGGAACGCGACGATGCCCACGAGAATAAAACAAGCAGAACCGACGGCCAGCCAAATTATGGCTGAATTAGTTGACGCCTCGGCAATTGCCTCGGGCGAGCGGTCGAAACGTCCGCGCAATTTGCCTTTACGCAAAAAGCCGTCGTAATTCCGCTGAAGAAGATGAGTCTCGATTTGCTTCATCGTGTCAAGGACGACACCGACAACAATGAGAATGCTTGTTCCGCCGAAGAACTGCGCAGCGATGTAAGGAATTCGGGCCTGCTCAGCCAGCATCTGCGGCAAAAGTGCAATGATTGTGAGGAATACGGCACCTGCAAAGGTCAGGCGCGTCATCGAATTATCGAGAAAATCCGCAGTGGGCTTTCCTGGACGCACTCCCGGAATATAGCCGCCCGCCTTTTTAAGATCATCGGCAATCTGCTGAGGCTGGAATTGCGTGGCAACCCAGAAGTAGCTGAAGAAAAAAATCATTCCCGCAGTCACGATGTAATGGACACTTCCGCTTGCAAGACTTGCGGCGATTCTTCCAGCAGTCTGACTGTGCGGCCAGATTGTATTGATCAAAAATCCCGGAAACACCAAAATCGCTTGTGCGAAAATGATCGGCATGACACCCGCATAGTTCACCTTGAGTGGCATATATTGGGCGACGCCACCCATCACCTTGCGGCCAACCACGCGTTTCGCGTACTGCACAGTAATCCTACGTTGCGCCTGTGTGATGCAAATCACTCCCGCAATAACCAAAACAAGA
>JAYSTZ010000423.1:0-8600 GCA_043719365.1 Verrucomicrobiaceae bacterium
GCCTAATCCGCGAAGTAAACCCGCTCGCGGGCACTGCTGCTGCGTCTCCCTAAAGTCAAAAGAAATAGCTTTCCTTGCGCGGGATTTTTCGGATGATTCGGTTGCTGTTTCACTCCATTAAACTCGCCATGAATAATCACCATATCCTCACCGCCAGCATTGCTGCATTACTCGCCCTTCCTTCAGTCACGAGAGCAGTAGATTATATTTGGACCGCAAACCCCGGCACCGCCAACTGGTCCGACGCTGGCAATTGGGATGCGAACGGTGTTCCGATAAATGGCGGCAACAATGTCTATGTCCACACGCCGGGCAGCATCACAGGCGTCGCCTTTGACGCGAGCCTGTTCATGATGGCCGTGGGCACTTCGGGCAACGCGTCGAGCGGCTATACGTTCGGTCTCGGGACTTACAATATCGGCACCGTCTTCGTTGGCGAGGGACATGTCGGAAACGGCCACCAGCCTGTCGGGCCGGTGAATAACAATTTTGGCCGCGCGTTCATCAACGCGGGCACGACGTTGAATGTCTCGAACTCGTTTCACCTCGGCGAATGGGACGGTGCGTCCGGTCAAGTCGTGCAGAACGGGGGCGACGTGAATATCGCGAATCAGTTCCGCCTCGGGCACTGGCCGCAAGCGGGCGGCGCGCAGAACAGTTACACGATGAACGGCGGAACGATCACAATGACGGGCGCTGCGGGCGATGGTAGTGAAGGCTCGGTCGGTAGCGTGATTCTCGGCATCGACAGTTCGGGCACGTTTGCACTGAATGGCGGTACATTTACCGCGCACGGAATCACGATGCAGACGCGCGGCGCGTCTGGAGGCGAGAGCAAGTTCAACATGACCGGCGGCCAGTTGAATCTCGGTGTGAATGGCTTTAAGACCACCGACCCCGGCAATCTCGCGACTTACGACATTAACCTCGGCGGCGGCACCATCCGCTCGACATCTGCGTGGAACTCAAGCCTCGAAATGCACATGGTCGCCGGGACAGGCGCGATATTTAACAGCAACAGTTTTGCCACGACGCTGAGCGGCCCGATGAACGGCGCTGGCAGCCTCACGAAAACGGGCAACGGCACGCTCACGCTCTCCGGGCTCACGACTTACAGCGGAGGCACCACTGTGAACGGCGGAACGCTCGCAGTCACAGGACAGAACGGCGGAGGCGACGGAAATCTGCGCGGCACCGTGACAGTGAATTCCGGCGCGCAGCTTCTCGCCACGAACAACGGCGGAACTGCGTCCTTCGGCTACAACAATGGCGCGAAGGTGAACACGCTCAACATCAATGGCGGCTACGTGGAGAGCCTTGGAGGCGACAACCACGTCTGGAACTCCGCAGTGAACATGACGGGCGGCGAACTGCGCATCAATGGCGGCGTGAGCTCGCCGACGGGTGCAGCCTACCAGTGGACGAATACCCCGCTGAACACATTTGCCAGCGCGAACACGGCGGTGATTTCGGGACGAATCAACATGCGCGCAGACAATGGTAACAAGTTTGTCGCCACCGTGGCCGATGGCGCTGCGACGACCGATTTGCTGATTTCCGCTGCGATGACGAATAACGGAGTCAGCATCTACAAGCTTGGACCGGGTGCGATGGAACTCTCGGGGAGCACGAACTCAAACTCCATCCGCGCAACCGGCGGGACGCTCACGCTGAGCGGCTCGGGAGTTCACAATACAAGTGGAATCATTGTGGGTGAAAATGATGTCCTCGGCGGCGTCGCGGGACAAGGGCAAGGAACGCTCAATATCAAAGACAACGTCGTCATCACGACCGGGACAATGAGCATGGGGGAGAACTGGGGAGGCGCTTTCCAGACCAACACGGTGAACCATACCGGCGGCTCGCTGACGATCACGGGAAACTCGGGCGAAGGCGTCGGCTTCCGGCTCGGTCATTGGCCGGATAATACGAGCACTTACAACCTCAGCGGCGGAACACTTTCGTTGACGACCGCAGGGCTGGGAATCGCGACGGATGGCACCGGCATTTTCAACCAAACCGGCGGAACCCTCAACGCGCCGCAGATCGTCGTCAACCACCGCAACGGCGGCGGCGATGCGACATTCACCGTGCGCGGCGGAACGGCAAACATCGGCACCGGCGGCATCGTTACTGCGGGCGGTCCGGCGGCATTCAATCTCGGCGGCCTCGGAGGCACGCTGGCCGCGAGCGCGAACTGGAGTTCCTCACTCAATGCGACACTCACCGGAAACGGAGCGAACGCCATCAATTTCGATGGAACAGGAAATACGATCACGATGAACGGCGTGCTCTCGGGCGCAGGCGGGCTGAACAAAACCGGCAACGGGACGCTCGTCCTCTCCAGCGCAAACACCTACACGGGCGACACGGGAGTGAGCGGCGGAACGCTGCGAGTCGGAAATGCGGCGGCGCTCGGAACTGGCGCATTGAGCGTCTCGGGCGGATTGCTGGATTTGACTGGCAAGGGCGTCGCGACCGCAGCGCACAGCGTCTCCAGTCTCTCGCTCTCGGGCGGCACGATCGCGATCGGCATCAATGGAGCCGCATCAGATTCCATCGCGAGCGCAGGCGGCATCAGCCTCTCCGGCAGCACTGCCATCAACCTCGCAAACCTCGGCGGCGTAGTTCCCGGCACTTATACGCTGATTACCGGCTCGGGATTCTCCGGTGCAGGAAGCATCGCGCTCGGTACCACTCCGGCGGGCTTTTACACGTGGACGCCAAACCAAACGGCAACAGCGTATCAAGTCTCCGTGGCCGGAGCAGCCACTCCGCCTGTCGCGTATTGGGCCGGTAACGTCAGCTCCGTATGGGCCGACGCATCGGCGGCTCCGACGAGTAACTGGCGCACCGCCGCGACTGGCGGAGCGGATACGAATCAGCTCCCCGGTTCCACGAGTGACGTGTTTTTCGCCACAAATACTCCGGCGAATCTGACCAACACACTCGGCGGAAGTCTTACCATCCGGAGCCTCACTGTTACGGGTGCCACGACGGGAGCCGTAACCATCAACGGCGCAGAGACTCTGGGAATCGGTGCGGGCGGAATCACCAAGGAAGCGGGCTCCGGCGCGCTCACGATCGGCGCGGCGACATTAACCACCGTCGCGGCACAGACATGGACCAACAACGCGGTCAACGACCTCACAGTGAACGCCGCAATCACCGGACCCGACGCAATCACCACATCTGGAAATGGAACCATCGTCCTCGGCGGAAACAACTCGGCTTACACCGGCACACTGACCATCAGCTCCGGCACGCTGAAACTCGCGGGCGCAAATGCGGCAGGCCCCGCCAGTGGCAACATCGTGGTCAGCGGTTTGCTCAATCTGAACGGCAACAACCTCACGAAGAACGACCTCTCGGGCGGCGCGACCGGCGTAATCACAAACACCGTTGCGGGAGCATTCACGGTCGAGGCAAGCTCCGGAACCTTCGCGGGTCGGCTCGTGGACGGCAGCGGCACCGCCTCGCTGAGCAAAGTGGGCGGCGGAACACTCACGCTTGGCGGCGCGAATGCTCACAGCGGCGGGACCTCCATCACAGGCGGCAATCTCGTCGTCGGCCCCGGCGGCTCGTTGGGCAGCGGCCCGGCAAGCCTCACTGCAACCCTCGTATTTGCAAACCCGGCGGGACTGACCGTTTCGAACGACATCAACGGCGGCGGACAGGCGGGCACGCTGTTCCTCATAGGCGACGGCGTGACCACGCTCGCGCCCGGCACCGATATCAAAATCTCGAACCTCCAAGGCGGAATCAGCGGGCAAAACGACACGCTCGGCGGGACGATGAATATCGGAGCGGGAACATCGTTCCTCACGGACTACTTCACGGTTGGGAACACCGCAGGAGGAGGCTCCGAGTCGCACTCGATCTTCAACCAGACCGGCGGACAAGTGGACGTAAACGCACCGAATACCGACGGGCGCAATTTCGTCCTCGGCCACTGGAATCAAGGCCGCGGAACCTACAACCAGTCCGGAGGAACCCTCAATTCGCCGAATATCTCCATGGCGATTTCCTGGGACGGCGAAGGCACATATGCACTCAGCGGCGGCACGGCGAATGTTCGCGGACTGCGCTTCGGGCATAACGGAGGAAGGGCTGGAACATTCAACCTCACCGGCGGCGAACTGAACCTCGGCGCGGAGGGTATGTGGGAACAAAACGCCGGTTCTCCGAGCGACATCAACCTCGGGGCCGGAGTGGTCCGCGCTGCGGTGAACACATCGATCACCGTGGCCACTGAATTCGTCGGCGGGACGATTATCGACACGAATGGCAACACGCTGACCATCAGCGACAACATCACCGGCAACGGCGGTTTCACCAAAATCGGCGCAGGTCGTCTTGTTCTCGACGGCGCGAACAGCGCGACAGGAATTATCTCCGTCGATGGCGGCACGCTCGCGCTGTCTGGGGCGCAAACAGCAAACCGCATCCCGGCCAACGGTCTTGTGGTCATCAACAGCGGCGCTACGCTGGAATTTGCCTCCGTGAATGCGGCTAACTTTTCCGCAAACTACGTCGTCGGAGCAGGCGGCACACTCACCAGCGGTGCAGGCGTGGATCATGTGCATCTGGGCAACGTCACATTGATCGGAGGAACTTGGACCACGGAGCCCGGGGCAATCGCTTACAACGGCGAAAACTACTTCCTGCACGGAGGCGTGACCGTGGCCGGCTCCGTGCCATCCACCATCACGCAACAAGGCGGAGACAATACCAACCGCGGCATTAGCTGGCAGGGCAACGCTACGTTCATCGTCAATGATGCGACCGGGGACGCCGCGAGCGATTTGAACGTCCACACCGAGCTCGAAAACGGCGACAGCGGCAGCGCGACGCTCGTGAAAGAAGGCGACGGAACAATGAACCTCACCAATTCCAACAGCTACTCTGGAGGAACAGCGGTCAATTCAGGAACCCTGCGCGCAAATAATTCGGCAGGCTCCGCGACCGGGACCGGAAACATCACCGTAGGCCCCGACGGAGCGCTCGCCGGGAGTGGAACCTTCGGTCTGGGTGGAAACATCACGGTTTCCCTCGGAGGGCGTCTCTCACCCGGCAACTCCGCCGGCACGCTCACGTTCAACCTCGGCACAGGCGGCTCTCTCGACATCAGCGCGATCAATCCCGGCAGCATGGACTTCGAGCTCGGCACAACGAGCGACATGATCCTGCTCAGTAGCGGAGGACTGAATATCGGCGCCGGCCTGCTTGAGTTCGACGATTTCATGTTCACCGAGTTCGGAGGGTTTGGAATGGGTGACTACGTCCTCTTCGACACCACGACGGCCATTACCGGATCTCTCGGCACAAACGTCAGCGGAGCGATCGGCGCCTACACCGGCACACTACAATTTGCGGACGGGACAAACGATATCATCGTTCGCGTAGTCCCGGAGCCCGCGACTGGCGCGCTGATGCTCGGAGGCCTCGCCCTGCTGGCAGGACGCCGCCGCCGGAAGTAGCCGCCTATCGCAAATCCTCAGGAGCCGGAGGAAGTCCGCCGCGGCCGATGACGAGGAAGCTGCTCAGCTCGCTGCCGAGACGCATCGGGCAACGATCGATGAGTTTGATATCGGTGCCGAGCAACCCGCCCGGCAAAGCCGTGAGCGCATTAGCAAGCTGCGCATCCGGCGATTGAATATCCACCGTCCCCTGCACGCTCGCCTCGGAAGAAGCCGTGATCGCGCTCTCGGAGGAAAGAAACGTATCGGCGATGAGCGAGATATTTCCCCCAGCACCGAGTTTCGCATTCGCGCTGATGGAACTGTGGACGAGGATGACAAACTGCGGATCAATAAACACATCCCCGCCGTTCAGCCCCGCTTCCGCGAGGATCTTGGAGTTTTGCAGAGTGATGTAGTCGGGCGCGATAAGCCGAATCGAGCCCGCGTCGCTGATTGCTGACTTTACCGTGATTTCACTGCCGCCCCGCAGCGCAATCGTGGAGCGAGAAGTCACCGCGACACTCCCCGCCGCGCCCGTGCCCTTAGCTTCAGCAGCAATCGAAGATGCCCCATTCATTTTCACTGCCCCCGCCTTGATGAAGACGCTTCCGCCCGCGCCGGGGCCTCGTGTGGTGGCGGAGATACCCCCGTTCAACAGTGAAAGCGTGCCGAACTTCGCCCGCACGTTTCCACTGCTTCCGGCGGCAGAGGGTGAAAGACTCTCCGCGACGAGTCCCGTCAAATTGGAGCTTCCGCCTGCGGAGAAGAAGGCGTCGCGCGCGGTGACGGTTACGTCGCCGCCGGCTCCAGGGCCACGGGTCGCCGCTGAGACGCGAGCACCGTTGATAAGCGTGAGGTTTTCAGCGTCCAGCCACACGTTTCCGCCTCGTCCCGGTAGTATCTTCGACTGCGAATCTGAGACGATGCCTGTCGCCGAGACAGCCCCAGCTCCGTTGACGAAAACATTCATCGCCTCAATGCGGACATCGCCCGCCGAACCACCACCCTCGCTTGCGGCGGATATGCGTCCGTTTGGACCGATATTGAGGGTTCCCGCATGAACAAAAACGTCGCCCCCGCTCCCTCCAATGAGTTTTGAAATACTCTCACTGCCAACTGTACTCTGTGCGCGGCGACCCACCGTGCCCCCGATGCCAAAAACCGTTAGGTATTCGGCGGCCACCGAGACGTTCCCCGCCGCACCTTTGCCAAAAGTATTCGATGAAATCTGCCCGCCGTCGGCCACTTTGATCCGGTTCACGTTCACGCTCACGTCGCCTGCTGGCCCGGAGTTCGCCAGTGCCGAATCCGCCGCGATTCCGGTAAAGACATTCGTTTCCCCACGCCGGATATTTAGCTCACCGCCGGTTATCTCGATGTTCCCCGCAGCTCCGGGGCCGGTCGCACGCGTGGTGATGAGCCCGCCCGGGCCAAGATTCATTTTATCCACGTGGACGGAAATATTGCCGCCCCTGGTGCGCGGGTCGTTAGAGTCGTTATTTGCAAAAATGCCGGCCAACTGGAGATTCCCCGGCGTGCCGATGGTGAGCTTGTCCGCTTTCACAAAGACATTTCCTCCATTTCCGCGACCCGCAGTGTTTGCCTCAATGCTGCCGTCTGTATCGAGATGGATCGCCTTTGCCGACACCATCAAGTCTCCGCCTTTTCCCGCCGTCTCTGTGTCGGATGCGATGCGGCCCAAGTTACGCACAACGATGCTCCCGGCGCGAATCGCCACATTTCCCCCGTTTGGGGTATTGGGGGCGGGATTACTGCCGTCGTCATTGCGCGGCTGATTCAGGAGCTTGGCGTCACCGATGATGGCATCGCTTCCGGAGACTAGTAAGCTACGGTCAGCCACGACACTCGTGCCACGGACGCGACCCTGCCCTTCGCTGCTGCCGATGATTCTAGCGTGGGGACCAACGACGATCGTTCCCGCCCGAATAGAGACACCGCCCGTGGCCGCCTCTCGCTTGGAAGTCTTCGTTGCGATACTCCCGACATCCGAACCTGCCATGGAGAGGGAGCCCGCTTTAATCCGCACGGACCCAGCTTTGCCGCTCGTCTCGGTGTGAGTGAGTATCGTGCTACTGGTTGTTACGGTGGTGGCTCCGGCTGTGTAAATCTCCAGCGGCAATCCGCTCACGCCGCCTTTTGTATCGGAGGTGATATGCGATGTTAAAAGCGTGAGCTTCGGCGCAGCCAGCGTCACCCCGCCACCCGCTTGCCCGCTGGCGTCAAGCGTGGTATTATAAAGCAGGATGCCGCCTTCCTCGCCGCGCAGCAGCGGCTTGCACGCGACCTTACCCGTTGAGGTCGCCTTCGCGCCGAGGCCGACCTCGCAGACACGGTTTACGCTGACGAAAGCAATCGGCCCATCGGTGATTGCGATGCCCGAATTGAATACGTTCATCGCCCCCCCGATCGCTGTGAAACCGCGCGCGTCCGTGATGCCGATTTGCGTACCTTCGAAATTAATCGCACCTGGCGTTTTCTCCAAAAAGCCAAAGCTCTTGAGCGATGCCGCCGTCAGTGTGTCGCCTTCTTGTGGCGGCTTCGCGGCGAACTTTACCCCGTCGGAAAACGCCACACGGTTGGCCGTGCTCACAGTGAAAGAACCGTCAATTTTCACGCTTCCGCCCGCACCAAATGTGACACCGTTTGGGTTCAGTAGATAGAAGTTCGCGCCCGGAATCGTCGAGCGCAGGGTGCCGTCAATGGCCGAGCCTTCCGGCCCAGACACTCTCGCAAACACTGAGGAAATACTTCCGCTTTGCGATTGTGAAAAGGTCACCGTCACGCCCGGTCCGACCCCAAATTTCTCAAAGCTGTGAAAGAGATTTCCACCACGCCGTGTCCCAAGCGTGTCGGGAATTACTGCATTCTCTGAAGACAGGAACGAGGCCCGCGCGCCCATCGTGGAATCCGTCAAAACACCGGGCGGCGCACCGGAGGCCGTCGTCACCATCGCTGAAAACGCAAGAATCAGAAGCAGGGGCAGCGTTTGCAAAGCGGGCACAGTGCTAGACGACCGAAGCAAAAAGGAGATTCGTTGCACCAAATAGCCGTGCTGTACCGGATGCGTTCAATTCATTGACGGATGCCAGCTTGGAGGCTCCGCCCGTCTTATTTTGC
>JAYSTZ010000424.1:0-1536 GCA_043719365.1 Verrucomicrobiaceae bacterium
TGCGGCGGCACTCGTCCCCACCGTCGCCCGGCGCTCGGCAGCTCGGGCTCGGCTTATCTGGGCATCCGCCTTTGCCGCGCTGCTCGTGCTGCCAATGACTGCTTTTGTCTCGCCGCACTGGGAATACGGAAACCAAGCGCCGCCGCCGATTCGCGTCGGGCCGCCGCCGGAAATTGAGACGATCAGCGTGGCACAGCCCGAAGCGGTTGCGCCCGAAATTCCTGCCGTCGCTGCGGCACCAGCGTTGGTCGTAAGAACCGGGAAACATTGGACGTGGCCGAGCGTCGGGACGTGCATGTTCTGGGGCTGGGTTGTCGGTGCCGGGCTTTTACTTGTCCGGCGAATCGGGGCGGCCATTCGGCTCTCGTTTTTTCAGCGGCGGCTTGAGCGAGTGGACTCCCCGCGTGTGATTGAGATGGCTCGCGAGATTCTCGGCGAGCTCTCAGGCATTCTCCGCATGTCCGATGCTGTTGCCGTTCCGCTGACTTGGGGAGTGTGGAGTCCCGTCATCGTTCTGCCGAGCGAGGCCGAGGAGTGGCCCGAGTCCCGCCTGCGCGCGGCGCTCTTGCACGAATGGGCGCATGTCCGCGGGGCGGACTGCTTTTTGCGTTTGGTCGCGACCGTGGTCACGTCTGTGCACTGGCCTAATCCGCTTGTGTGGCTGGCCTCGCGCTCTCTCCGCGCGGCACAGGAGCAGGCGTGCGACGACTTCGCGCTGGCCGCAGGAGTGGAGCCACAGGATTACGCGACGCAACTCGTCGCGGCAGCCCGCGCGATTCGGCAATGCCCGGCGGGAGCGCTCGCGATGGCAAAGCCCTCGACGCTCGGCATCCGGGTCCGCGCGGTCTGCGACCCGAATCGCGACCGTCGTGCCGCTGGGTGGACTGCGCGGATGATTGTGGTTTCAGCGATGGTTGCGCTCGTCGCTGCATCGACGCTTGCCGCACCGGGAGAAAACAAGGCAGCGCTGCCGCCGATCGAACCGAGCCCTGGATCGCAAGTTACCATCAGCTCGCATTTCATCGAAGTCTCGCCGGAGCAAATGCGCGGTCTGTTTCCAAACATGAAGGCTCCCGGTCTGCTCGGAGTCGTCCCCGACGAGGAAGCTGCGGGCCTGCTCGAACGCATCAAGGCATTCGGCGACCAAACCGCTGTCGTAAAAAAAGCGACTGCACCGGAGATGTGGGAACTCTTCGACCCAGAATCGGGGCGGGCGGATTTTTTGGCATCGCCCCGCGTCACGACGAAGAGCGGACAACAGGCGATCATCGAGATCATTCGGGAAGTGCGGTATGAAACGGAACCCGATACATTTGAGGTCACGAACGTGGGCACTACTCTTCAAGTCGAACCCTTGGCAGCAACCGATTCTACGATGCTCGACATTGCGTGCTTCCTGAATGAACTGAAGCCTGGAGCGAGAGAGCAAAAAATCACACCCGACTCGTTCTATCGGGTCGGGTGGAAGGATCCGAAGCTCCGCCTAAATCGCGACCATACACTGATCGTCGGAGGGTGGGACACCGTCCGCAAAGG
>JAYSTZ010000425.1:0-8579 GCA_043719365.1 Verrucomicrobiaceae bacterium
CCCACCTGCACGATGCGGTCCGCCGAGCCAAAAAGGAGCGGTGACAAAATCGCCAGCAGCGTAAATACGACGATCGGGGCCGTTCTCGCGATCGCACCGGGCGGAATCAAAGGCACGCTGCGCCGCTTGCGAGCGCGGCGTTCACCGGAGCGCCGTCTATTATCGTCTGGTGGAATTGGTGTATCCATGAGTTCCCTTCGTATCAGGGCCGGTGGTTAATGCCGCTTCCATTTATCACGCGCCGCGACAAAGACAGGACGGAAGACCTCCGCGATCCGTTTCCACTCGATGGCCGTCCCTTCGCGCCGCGGGGCGTGGAGCACCCACGGCTTGGTCCCGTTGTGTTTGATTTCGATCCGAATTTCGTCGAGCACTTCACCTTCTTCCACAAATCCCACTCTCCGCATCGTATCGTTAAAGACGGCCCAGAATTCCTCGGCTGAATCGCAACGATCCATTTCGATGACGAGCACTTTCGCTTGAAGGAGCGCGTAGCGATTTTCCGCGCGGCGGCTGAGGACGCGCGCGACCTTCCTGTGCGCATCGCCCCATGTTTTCACGCGGTGAAAGTGCCGGATCACTGCGAGCGCGAGCAGGAAGAAGACCCCGAGCCCCACGACAAGCGGAATAGTCGGGTCTTGGTTCCATACAACCATCAAGCCGATCACCGAGAGCACCGCACAAATCGAATATAGACCGAGCAAAATTCGCCCTTTCGAGAACCCCAGCCGCTCCAGCCGGTGGTGAAAATGATCGTCGTCCGCATGGAACAATGGGAACCCGCGGAATGCCCGCCGCAACAACGCGAAACTCGTATCCAGTATCGGGAGGCCCAGCCCGACCACCGTCACCACCAACCCCGCCGCTACCGAACCTTTGTGCGCGCTGGAAATGGAGAGCGACCCGATTACAAACCCGATGAGATATGCCCCGCCATCACCGAGATAGATTCTCGCAGGCGGAAAATTATACACCAGAAAACCGAGCAAAGTCCCGGCGAGTGTGAATGAAAACCACGTCAATGCGAGGTGCTGCGAGTGATAGCCCACAACGCCCATCGTGAGCGCCATAAACAGGCCGAGCCCACCAGCGAGCCCATCGAAACCATCGATGAGATTCACGATGTTCGGAATCGCAATGAGCCAGAAAATTGTCACCGGCGCGCTCCAGCCTCCGAGCTCCACCTGACCGATTTGCGGGATGGAAAATTTGTCGATGCTCAGCCCGAGACTGTAAACCAAGGACGCGACCGCGATTTGCCCGATCAGCTTTTTCTTTGCGCCGATGGGCTTGATGTCGTCGCACAATCCGAGCGCATACATCAGGACTGAACCCACTAAAATCGGGAACCAGTCGGACGCCTTGTCCTGCTCCTGCAAAAGGATGAGGATCAACGCCAGCGAAAGCGCGAGCATGATGGGCATTCCCCCGAGTCGCGGCACCGGCTTCTCCTGCTTCTTGCGACCTTCCGTCGGCGCGTCCATCCCTATCCCTTGGTGGGCAATGCGGATGACCCACGGGGTGGTGAGCACCGAAATCAAGAATCCAAACACGAGGAAACTCAGCGCGATTGTCATCGGGACTTCGCACTCCACCGGCTTGAGCTCGGTATGGTTGAACAAATCATTGGGCTGTAGAACTTAGCACCTGCGATACCATGCGGACGCAAGCTGCAATTACTTTTCGGAACAGGCGTCGGGGAACGTATCCCATGCAGGGCAAAAAGCAAAGTTCAAACGGCTATTTCAGCCGCTCGGCAGCGCCGGGTTCGCTCTCCCATATCATCTTGGCGCCATCGAATGCGGCGGCGACTTCAGCACCATTGAATGTGCGGGATTTCGACTTCACGAGCGCGCTTGTCGTTCCGCGCCAGACCTCCTGCCCGCGCCAGACCAGAATCGTCTCACCGTTTACCAATCGCGTAATGACACCCTTCCCCGCGACAGGGCCGTTCGGCGGGACCGCCGTGATTTTCAACTCGGGACTGCCATTGCGGACGGCAGCCCCCGCGCCGGGCTCACTCTCCCAAACGGTTTTCTCGCCATCAAACGCAGCCGCAAGCTCGCGACCATTTGTCGTGATTGCCGCCGCACGAAGCGCTTTTTGAGTGCGCCCCTGCCAGACGACGGCACCATTCCAAGTCACCACGGCATCGCCATTCACCGACGAAGTGGCGATGTCCCCGGCAACTGCGGAACCGGCGAATACGAGCGCGGCAAGCCAGCGCATTAGCAAATGCTGAGAACGCGGTTCACGATATCGAGCGGACGAGGGAGCTGCTTTTTCTCCAGCTCCGGCGAGTAAATCGCGGGTGCGTCGAGCGAGCTGATGCGCAGAACCGGCGCATCGAGATCGTCGAAGCATTTCTCCATGAGGATGCTGGAAATCTGCGCGCCGACGCCACAGAACGGCTTGTTTTCCTCGATGAGCACGGCGCGGTGTGTTTTGCGAACGCTGGCGAGGATGGCTTCTTCGTCCAGCGGGCGGATGCTGCGGAGGTCGATGACTTCGGCGTTGATGTTGTGCTCGGCGGCGAGGATTTCGGCGGCGCGCAGTGCGGTGAGCGCGGCGCGTCCGTGGGCGATGAGCGAGATGTCGGTGCCTTCGCGCTTCACGTCGGCCTTGCCGAGCGGGATGAGATATTCCTCCTCGGGCACTTCCCATTTTTCCCCGTAAAGGAGCGTGTTTTCCATGAACATCACGGGGTCATTATCGCGGATGGCGGTTTTCATCAGCCCCTTCGCATCATAGGCAGTTGCAGGGCAGACGACTTTCAGCCCCGGAACATTCGCGAGGAAATTCTCGTGCGTGTGCGAGTGGGTCGCGCCGACGTTCGTGCCGCCATTCGCAGGCCCGCGAAGCACGATGGGGCAGTTGATAAGCCCGCCGCTCATATAGCGGACTTGCGCGGCGTTGTTGATGATTTGGTCCCACGCGACGGTGGCAAAGCTCCAGAACATCAGCTCCATGACAGGCCGAATGCCGAGCATGGAAGCGCCGATGCCCATGCCGATAAACGCGGCCTCCGAGATAGGCGTATCCATCACGCGCTTGTCGCCCCATTTTTTCCAAAGGCCACGGGTGACTTTGTAAGCGCCGTCATACTGCGCGACTTCCTCGCCCATGAGGACGACGTTTTCATCGCGCGCAAGTTCTTCGTCAAAGGCTTGGTTCAGTGCGTCGCGGTATTCGATTAAAGGCATAGTTTAGATGAGAGTTGAGTGTTGAGAGAATGCGTTTTTGGAAAAGTGGACGGTTACTTCGGTTTGGTGGGTTTGGTCAGTTGAAATTAAATTGTGAACCGTTCCAGTCCAGTCTGCCGAATTGGTACTCGATGTAGGAAATGGACCACCGACCACGAACGAGAATACTGTCACGGGAAGGGCTTACGTCATAGTCTATCATGAGTGCCTCTGATGTGCGCTGCGGGGAAGGGTTTGGGTTTTTCTTATATTCCTTGAGAACTCTTTTTGCCGAAATTTGAGGGACCGACTCATCAGCTTTGCGTATCCATGCACCGTTCAAATACTCCCACAGCGTTGGCCTGCAAATTTTAGCACTTGGGGATTTAGAAACTCCGCCCTCCAAAATCATTTCAAAATCGTCCCGTTTCACCAAGATGAATGTTCGCGATGCGGAGCGGTAAAGCTTTATAGTCACTTCAAAGCCACCGCCGTCACATTCAAACCAATGGGATGCGGTGAGGTAATTTTTTGAAAGGGTTTTCGTGCTCACGTATGAAACTCGCCGCTCTCGTGTATCGGGCAATTCCTTGAAGTATGACTTCGGCAGAAGCATGTAGTAATCAAAAGCTGTCTGTGGAGTCGGAGAAACTGACGAGAGAAGTCGCTCCTGTTCAGGCGTTAATTGCAGAGGAGGAAGCTCATTACTATGATTACAGCCAACGACGTAAGCGTTCTTCTGTGGTGGGCGCGAAGCACACGCAAAAACAGTGAATGAGACTGCGAACACGAAAATAGTTTTTGCGAGAGTGCGCGAGTTCATCGTGCTACGCGACTTCCACGAGTTCGGCAGTAGAGTGCGGTGCGGGAATATCCAAGCCTTCTTCCCGCATTCCTTCGATGTGAAACTCTATCGCTTCGTGAATCATCTGGACGACTGCGCTCCGCGTCTCCGCGACAGCCACGCAGCCGGGAAGGTCCGGCACGTATGCTCCGAATCCTTCATTTCCTTCTTCGATGACGACGGTGTAGCGCATTTTGGTTTTAGAAGCCTTTCAGCCCCGCTTGTTTTAATATACTGTTCAAAGTTCCTTTTGGCACTTCTTCCGATGGATGCCCTGCGACGGTGACAAGTCCAGCTTTGCTCTCGTGCTTGAACTGGCGGTGGCTTCCTTTAGTTCGAGAAAGAAACCACCCGTCCTCTTCGATAAGTTTGATTGCATCACGGACTTTCACTCTTTGATACAATCAGCCTCGGTATATTCCGGCTCGTCAGGTCCGTAGGCGCAGGCGAATCCGTAGGCTGCGAGTTGAAACCAGTCGCGGCGTTCTTCCTCAGTTTCCAGAGCCATCGCCTTGACGTTCTTCACCGCTTCTTGCCGACTTTCACCATAGGCCATCACACCGGGAAGCGTGGGGACATCGGCGATCCAGCGACCATCAGCTTCGCGTTCGGTCACGATCTTCATAATACGCGATTCAAACTCCAAGCTGTCTTCAGCCGATTCAGTCACGTTTTGGGACCGCTCGACTTTCATCAGTCGTTGAAAAAATGCTTCCCTGTCCGGCCCGCTTCGGTCTGTCGGTCCACTTCGTAGTACACGTCTTCGGTGATGCTCGATACGTCGGGGTACGGGCTTTCGTCGGCGAAGACGGCGCTTTGGGCGGCTTCGGCTTTGATGCCTTCTTCAAGCGTCTCGAACTGCTCTTCCGTCAGCACGCCTTCGGCGATGAGCTTGGCTTTGAAGACGTTAATTGGGTCGTGGTTCTTTTTGTAAAAATCAATCTCCTCCCGCTCGCGGTAGCCTCCGACGACGTTGTGTTTCGCGTCGGCGGTGGAGTGGCCGTAGTAGCGGTAGGTATCAATCTCCAGCATCGTCGGGCGGCTCTCATTGTGGGCGCGCTCCATCGCCACTTGGACGCTGGCGCGGACTTCGTAAATGTCGGTGCCCGCGCATTGCGCCCACTCCATATTGAAGCCCGCCGCGCGCTCGGCGAGGCAGCTCTTAAATGCGCTACTGCGCTCCAAGCTCGTGCCCATGCTGTAGCCGTTGTTTTCGATGATATAAATGACGGGGAGATTATAGAGCGACGCCATGTTCAGGCTCTCGTAAAGACAGCCTTGATTCACCGCACCATCGCCCATGAAGCACATCGCCGCACCCTTTACGCCTTTGTATTTCAGCGCGTAAGCGAGGCCGAGGCCGAGCGGCGTTTGCCCGCCGACGATGCCGTGGCCGCCCCAATAGTTTTTATCCGGCGCGAAAAAGTGCATCGAGCCGCCTTTGCCTTTCGAGCAGCCCGTGGCCTTGCCGTAAAGCTCCGCCATGCACTCGTTCATATTCATCCCGACCGCGAGCGCGTGGCCGTGGTTGCGGTAGGCAGTGATGATGTGGTCGTCGTCTCCCATCAGAGATGCGCAGCCCGTGGCAATAGCTTCTTGCCCATTATAGACGTGGAGGAAGCCGCCCATTTTCCCACCCGAATACTGCCGGAGCGCTTCGTTCTCAAAGCACCGGATGCGCAACATGTCGTTGAGCAGCTTGATTTTCTGCTCCGCAGACAGGCGAGCATTGATGGGAGACTTGCCGAAGTCCGGTTTGGAAATGTCCGTGGATTTTGCAGAAGTAGCCATAGAAGAAGCAGTAGTTTCGGTAAAAGTGACGAAGTTCCGGACCTGTGAGTCCAAAACGACACTGCGATGTTACGGGATGGCGCAAATCGCGCAACCTTCGATTCATCAATGTCGCAAATTCTGCGCCGGGACCCCTTCGAATGTCGAATTCTAATTCCGCAGCGCCGGCTACTTGATCGCCACCGGTCCCTCAGGCGCATCCTTGCTCTCGCCGAGGAGATGATGCGCGAGGAACGTCTTCATGTGCCCGACCAGTTCCGCGGAGAAAAACACATGCGAACCGTCAGTTCCAGTTAGTAGCGTGCTGGGGACGCCCGCCTTTTCCAGCGCCGCGTCGAACTCCTGTGCCTGCTCGTAGGGCACGAGCTGGTCCTTGGTTCCGTGGATGTGGAGAAAGGGCGGGTCGTTCTTCGTGATGTGTGTCACTGGCGACGCCGCGATGGCAGCTTCCTTGTTTGCGCTCAGGGGGCCACCGAGCAGTTTGGTAATCGCGGTGCCGGGGGATTCCACGCTGATCTGACTGCCTTTTCCGGCGAACGTCATGAAATCACACGGGCCGCAAAAGTTGATCACGCAAGACACTTTCGTGGAAACGCCGACGTGTGCGCCGATGTCTCCTTCGAGTTCCTTTGGCCCGTCGCCTGTTGTCGTTCCGAGCAGACTCACCAAATGTCCGCCCGCAGAAATCCCGTAAACCGCGATCCGTTCGGGGTCGATCCCGTAGTCTGCTGAATGCGCGCGCAACCAACGAATAGCGGCTTTGCAGTCGTGAATCTGTGCGGGCCAATGCGCTTGATCGGTGAGCCGGTAGCCCACCGATGCGCCGATATAGTTTCCATCCGTGATGAGCGGCGGCAGGACAGCGGCATCATTCTTCGAGCCGGCCTCCCAGCCTCCGCCGTGGATGTAAACCAGCAGCGGGCGAGGCTTGTCCGCTTTCTTCACTGGCAGGAAAAGATCCAGCGATTGACGTGAGTTTTTCGTGCCAGCGTAGTCGATGTCTTTGCGGATCTCAAAATCCTTCGCCGCATCGGCGAGCATGGGAAGTGTGACGGCTAGGAAAAGGAAAGACGTGAGTTTCATACGCCGCGTCGATAGCAGTCCGAGCGCCTCTGCCAATCCTTTGTTCACCAAAGACCCGATGAAAGTTTTTGCCGCGCGCGCCGGTTTTGCGCATTACACTCCGGCTTGTTGAATACCGTCGGCAATCTTCTCGATCTTCCTTTTCCAGCGCTCGAACGCGCACTGGTCGAGGATGGCTTGCGCCCGATTCACACGAAAGCGCTTTGGGGCGCGGTCCACCGCAGGGCGATGGGCGACCTCGGGACGTGCGGCGACTTCGCGCCTCCGCTTCGGCGCTGGGTGGAGGGAAAGCGAATGCGGCTCGAAATCCCCGCAGTCGCCGCAGACACGGCCAGCTCGGATGGCTTGACGCGCAAGTTCCTCCTCACGCTCGACGACGGGCAAACGATCGAGACCGTCCTCATGGGCTACCGGGGCCGGCACACTGCGTGTGTCAGCACCCAGGCGGGATGCGCGATGGGCTGCGTGTTCTGCGCGACAGGGCAGATGGGATTTGTCCGGCATCTCCGCCCCGGCGAAATCGTCGCGCAAGTCTTGCACGCAAACCGCGCACTCGCGGAACGCGGCACGCGGCTCCGCAATCTTGTGCTCATGGGAATGGGCGAGCCGCTGCACAACTACGACGCCGTGATGACCGCATTGGAAATCATCTCCGACACCGGCGGCATCAACATCGGTCCATCGCGCATCACCGTGAGCACCGTCGGCGTCGTGCCGGGAATCTTGCGGCTCGCGGAGGAGCGCCGTCCTTACAGCCTCGCCGTAAGTCTCCACGGCGCGACGGAAGAAGAACGCGCCGCGCTCGTCCCCGTCAGCAAACGCTGGCCTCTCTCCGAGCTCATCGCGGCGTGCCGGCACTACAGCGAAGTCATGGATGCGAAGATCTTCTTCGGCTGGACCCTCATCGCCGGAAAGAACGACTCCGTGGAAACGGCGCGCCGCGTCGCCGCGCTTCTCGACGGCATCCGTGCCCACGTGAATCTCATCCCGCTCAACCCCACGCAGGGCTTCGAGGGAATCGCCACGGCCACCCTGGCCGCAGCGCAATTCCAGCACACCCTGCAACAGTCGGGAATCCCCAGCACCATCCGCCAGCGGCGCGGGATCGATGTCGCAGCGGGCTGCGGCCAACTGCGGGCGGAACGACGCGAGCGATAAGCGGCTATTATATTGGAGCCACGCGGAGCTTGCACTTGCGCCGCGGATTCTGCATCTGGAGCGCATGAAACTTACCTTTCTGCTCTCACTCATCATCACCACCCTCGGCTTCGCCGCCGATAAAAAGAACGTCCTCATGATCGCCGGCCGCCCATCGCATGGCCGCGGCGAACACGAGCACAACGCCGGCGTCCAACTCCTCGCCAAGTGCCTCGAACAAGGCGCCGCAGACCGCGTATCGGTGAAAGTGAAGCTCAACGCCGAGTGGCCCACGCCCGAAGAAATGGCCGCCGCGAGCACCATCCTTATTTACTCGGACGGCGGTGGCGGCCACCCCGCCGTAGTCGGCGATCATCTTCAGCAACTCGACAAGGAAATGAAGCGCGGCTGCGGCTTCGTCTGCCTCCACTACGCCGTGGAGCCCGCCTACGAAAAGACCAACTGGCCCGACGCCGCCCCCGGCCCCGACGGCAAGCCCGGCAAGCTCGTACCGCCCTCCGATCGCGGTTCCATCGGCAAAG
>JAYSTZ010000426.1:0-3558 GCA_043719365.1 Verrucomicrobiaceae bacterium
GGCGAGACCACTTCGCGGATGGGCAGCGCAAACTTCCGCGCAAACTCCCAGTCGCGCTCATCGTGCGCAGGCACCGCCATGATTGCCCCCGTGCCGTAGCCCGTCAGCACATAGTCCGCGAGCCACACCGGGATCTTCTCCCCAGTCACCGGATTGATGGCAAACGCTCCGGTGAAAACTCCCGTCTTCTCCTTCGCCAGCTCCGTGCGCTCCAGGTCGCTCTTGCTCGCCGCCGTCTTGCGATAGGCTTCGATTTCGCCTTTCTGCTCCGGTGTAGAAATCGAATCCACGAGCGGATGTTCCGGCGCCAGCACCATGTAAGTCGCGCCGTAGAGCGTATCGGGACGCGTGGTGAAAACAGTAATGGACGATTGCTTCACGTTCCATGATTCAGGCGGGACGCCCGAATCGGCGGGCGAGACGCCCACCCTACCCGTATCAATCGCAAACTCCACCTCCGCACCCTCGCTCCGCCCGATCCAGTTGCGCTGATGCAGCTTGATGCTCTCCGGCCAATCCAGCCCGTCCAGCTCATCGATCAACCGCTGCGCAAACGCCGTGATCCGCAGCATCCACTGCCGCATCGGACGCCGCTCCACCGGATGCCCGCCCACCTCCGACTTCCCATCGATCACCTCTTCGTTTGAAAGCACCGTCCCCAACTCGGGGCACCAATTCACCGGCGCGTGGGAAATATACGCAAGCCGCACCCCATCCACATCATCCCCCGAGTAAGTCGAAATATGCTCCGCGCGATTCGTCGCGGGATTCATCCACGCATTATAGAGCTGCAAGAAAATCCACTGCGTCCATTTAAAATACCCTGGGTCCGTCGTATTCACCTCCCGCTGCCAGTCGTAGCCAAATCCGATCGCCTGAAGCTGCCGCTTAAACGTAGCGATGTTCGCCTCCGTCGTCGCCCGCGGATGCTGCCCCGTCTTGATCGCATACTGCTCCGCCGGCAGCCCAAACGCATCCCACCCCATCGGATGCAGCACATTAAACCCGCTCATCCGCTTAAACCGCCCGATGATATCCGTCGCCGTATAGCCCTCCGGATGCCCCACATGCAGCCCCGAGCCGCTCGGATACGGGAACATATCCAGCACGTAGTATTTCGGCTTCGAAGCATCAAAGCCCGGCTCCCCCGGATTCAGCACATGAAAAGTCTGCCGCTCGTCCCAGACGCGCTGCCACTTGGGCTCGAATTGATCAAAAGGAAATGGTCTGCGTCGCTGCTCGGTGCTCATAGAAATGTGGGCGCGAGGCGGTAGCGGTCCGCGCCCCATCCGGCAAGCGCGGAGTGACGGCGAGGGCGATTGAAAATTGCCAATTGAGAATTGAAAATAGAAAATCGCCCCAGGAAAAACGGGCTTTCCGAAGCTCCCTTGAGTGAAGCCGCACTCGGGCTTGGACATTCCGGCTGCGTTGCGGCATTCGTCACCGCAACACATGGCTCGCCAATACACACTTCACCGCGCTGCGCCCACGGGGCCAAAGATTGATTACGCTTCGGAGCTCAATCCTGAACAGCTCGCGGCCGTCACTGCGCCGCCGGGGCCCGCGCTCATCATCGCGGGCGCGGGCTCGGGGAAGACGCGCACGCTCACTTATCGCGTGGCCTATCTCATCGAGAACGGGATCCTCCCAAACCACATTTTGCTCCTCACCTTCACCAACAAGGCCGCGCGGGAGATGCTCGACCGCGTGGCCGCGCTCGTGCCGCAACCGCTCGACGGGCTGTGGGGCGGGACGTTTCACAGCATCGGCAATCGCATCCTCCGACGACATCCTGCGGAGGCTGGGTTTGCGCCGGGGTTCTCCATTCTCGACCGCGAGGATGCCGTGGATCTGATGGACGAAGTCGTGCTAAAGCTGGATCTCGACCCGAAGGAAAAGCGCACACCGAAAGGCGAGGTCTTCGCAGACGTGCTGAGCTATCAGCTCAACACGGGCTTCCCGCTCTCCGATGTGCTCGCGGAAAAGTATCCGCATTTCCTCCAGTATCGCGACCAGTTCGCGCTCGCCCGCAGCCGCTACGAAAAGAAAAAACAAGAGGCCAACGCGCTGGATTTCGATGACCTGCTGGAGAAAACGGTCGCGCTTTTTCGCAGACACCCGCGCATCGCCGAGCACTACCAACGGCAGTTCCAGTTTGTGCTCGTCGATGAGTATCAAGACACGAACCACCTGCAAAATGACTTCATCGAACTGCTCGCCGCGCGGCATCACAACGTGATGGTCGTCGGCGACGACGCGCAGAGCATCTACTCGTGGCGCGGAGCCGACTTTCACAACATCCTCGAATTCCCCAAGCGCCACGCAGGCGCGCAGATCCACAAGATCGAAACGAACTACCGGAGCACGCCTGAGATTCTCGCGGTGGCAAACGCCGCCATCGCGCACAATCTCAAGCAGTTCAAAAAAGAGCTGCGACCCACGCGACCAATCACCGACACACGGCCCGCATTCATCCCGCTGCCCGACAGCCGCCAGCAGGCGGAACTCGTCGCCCAGCGCGTCCTCGAGCTCCACGAAGAAGGAATGCCGCTGGAGGAAATGGCAGTGCTTTACCGCGCGCATTTTCACTCGATGGAACTGCAAATGGAGCTCACCCGTCGCGGCATTCCCTTTGAAATCACGAGCGGTCTCCGCTTCTTCGAGCAGGCCCACATTAAAGACGTGAGCGCATTTCTAAAATGGACCGTGAATCCTCGCGATGAAGTCGCATTCAAGCGCATGGCCCGCCTGCTCGCCGGCATCGGCGCGCGCTCAGCCGATGCGCTCTGGCTGCAAGTGAGCGAGCGATTCCGCAGCAAATCCGCTGAGCCCGACCTTGGCACACCCGTCGCTCCGCCCGCACCCGCCGTCCCACAGAGCGAAGAACCCGACTGGAGCGTGGACGAGCCGGTTTCCGCCCTCGCCCCCGCCGATCGTCCCACACGCGAGCTTCCCGAAACCGTCGCAAATCCATGGGAAGGAATGCCCGCAATCAAAGACCTGCTCATCGGCCTGAAAGTGCCCGCGAAGACCGCCAAAGCATGGGAGCAGCTCACCTACACGCTCGACGAACTCGCCCCCGGTGGAAAGCTCTCGCCGCCCGCACAAATGATCAGCAGCGTTCTGGAAGCCGTGTATGACGACTACATGCTCGCCAATTTCCCCAACTACGAAGCACGCCGCGAAGACCTCAGCACCCTCGCAAATTTCGCCAAGCAGTACGATACGCCCGCACCGTTCCTCGACCAGCTCGCGCTGATGACGAGCCTCGATAGCGACGCCGCCCAGCGCAAAGACGACCCGGAGCGCGTCACCCTCTCCAGCGTGCATCAGGCGAAGGGTCTGGAATGGCGCGCCGTATTCGTCATCTGGCTCGCCGAGGGAAAATTTCCAACAGCCCGCTCACTGGAAAACGACGCCGCCATCGAAGAAGAGCGGCGGCTTTTCTATGTCGCCGTCACGCGCGCCAAAGACGAACTCTACCTCGCATATCCCTGCGTGAGCTACTCCGGCTACGGCGATCCACTGCAACGCCCGTCCCGCTTCCTCGCAGAGATC
>JAYSTZ010000427.1:0-3554 GCA_043719365.1 Verrucomicrobiaceae bacterium
CGTCAGCCCCTCGGCGACAGGTTTCCAGTCCTCGCCGTCGATGAGCAGGCGATGGAGAGTCAAGTCGCCCCCCAAGTCCTGGGCAGAGGCTGTGGCGGCGGCGGCGGCGATGAAAAGGAGACGCTTGAGCATGGTGGCGGAGACTATGCGGAGACGGTGGGAGATGGGAAGCGAGATGCGCTTGGCCTTAAGGCAAATGACGAATGACGAAGCGGCGGGCGTGGGCTCTTCATGGCTCACGCGGACGGCGCTTCCTTTTGAATGGCCAGAGGAGTTGGCCGAGGTAGCTGCGAGGCATCGGGTCTTCGACGCCGAGTGCGGACGGTTCGTGATCGGGGCAGCGGTAGGTGCCGAACAGGATGTCCATCAGCGGCGAGATGTTCGCGTAGTTACCGGTTTCACGGACTCGCTCATGGTGCCAGTGATGGAGTTCTGGCGCGCCGAAGATCCAGCGGAGAGGCCCGATGGGAAGCCGCACATTGGAGTGAATGTAGATGGCCCACAACCCACGGAACGCGAGGAATCCCGCGAGCGTTTCCAGTGGGAATCCAAGGATGAATGCGGGAAGGTTGATGATCCCCATCGTATAGACGGTGTCGAGCGGATGCTCGCGGTGGGCTGCCATCCAATCCAGATGCTCCGCGCTGTGATGGATGGCGTGAAAGCGCCAGAGCCAGCCGACGCGATGCTGGAGCCGGTGCGCCCAGTAGATCAAAAAGTCGCTGAGGACGACGACTTCCAGTGCTTGCAACCACCACGGTTGGGCGGCGACGCGTGCATGGAAATTGGCCGGCACAATCCCATCCAGCCAACCGCCGAAATATGTCAGCAGTCCCAGCACGAGCCCGCTCCAGATAAGATACTGCCCGAGGAAAAAGAAGAGATCGGTCCACCATTCAGGCCGGAGAAATTTCTGCCCGGCCTTCGCTGGAAATGTCTTCTCCAGCGGGACGAAAAGAACGACGAGAAACAGCAGGCTGATTCCGACGCCCGCGAGCATGTAGATGACGTTCATTGCCGGTTGGGTGCGCGCTGCACTGCGGGTTGCGAGGGCGCGGGTTTCTGCCTGTCCACGAACGGATTGATGGGCGCGGATTTCGACCCTGGTGCAAACTGTCGCTGTGGTGTCGGCAGCGCCTGGAGAGGCGCGGATTTTGAGCTCGGGGCGATGACTGGAGGGGTGGAATTCTCTGTTTGCCGCTGGGAGCGGGCGACGTAGCAGGCGAGGAGCGTTAGCGCGCTTACGACCGCCAGAATCCGAGTGAGTATCTGGATGTTTCTGTTCATTTGGAAGGCGACTGGCGAGCGGGCGCGTTGAGCGGATTGTTCAGTATGCTCGTTAATTCGTCCGACTCCGGTTCTGCGATGATTCTCCCGGGCATGAATACCGTGCCGCTCTTGGTAGATGGCATCACCTGAGGGTTGGTAATGCGCTGAAACAACTCGGAGCGTTGAATGGCTCGCATGTCGTCCTGGCTCAGAACTATAGAGCTCTTGGAACCGGACGCGAGAACAGGGTTGGGACGATATGTTATTCCGACTACCCCGCCCACTTCCGGAGCAGGGTGAAACGTTAGCAGAGGGACTAAAGAGTTTGCCGCATTCGGATTGGAATCTTGTTCCGTGATGCCCCGAATGGCTTGCTCCGGCGATTCTAGGCGGGTTCCTGTTTTCAAGTAAATCTGGACGTCCTCCCACGTCGCCGTCGATCCGCCGGATTTGTTGTATTCAATCGCGTATTGATCGATAGCCGCATCAATCATCCGCAAATCCTGAAGCACTTGTGTCGATTTCGTGCTGCGGATGGGCCGGCGGACACGTTGCATCGCGGTGAATCCGACATAGCCGGACAGCAGTGTGAGCGATAACACGATGACGAATCCACGACGGACGAGCGGCGGTTTTGAGTTCGAGGGCATGGCAATGTTATTGAGACAGGAAGTTGGCGGATTTGTTCAACGAAGTCGAGCCGGGTTCGTTTTCGATTCGCGTTTTCCGAAAGGCACGGCACATAGAAGCCATGACGTTTCATTTTCCAAAACGAGTTGTGGTAATCGCATGCTTGGTGGCGCTTGCGCTGTGCGGGTGTGGATCGCTGGCACCTGTCGCACCGGCGGTGACTCCTGCGATGGCGGCTTCGGCGAGGACGGATATCGGGGTGCTGGAACTGGGGCGTTTGATTTACACCACCCGCTGCACGGAGTGTCACAACGCTGAGCGAGTCGGCCGTTATTCGCGCTCGGAGTGGATGGGGATTTTGCCCCGCATGGCAATCGATGCGCGGCTCAATGATGCACAGGACCGCGCGGTGCGGGCTTACGTGATGGCATTGTCGGCGGACTGATCGGTTACCGCGAGATGTCGCTTTGGTCGAGGAGCGAGAATCCGGCCGTCTTGAGCACGGAACTGGCGCAGTCTTGATCCTCGACGTGAAGGGCGAGGGCTGCGAGGCCGTTGGGGCGGGTCAAAAGCGCGTAGGAGCCGTAAATATTCACTTCCGCTGCGAGGAGCGCGCTGAGGACCGCGCCGAGTTGCTCGGCATCCTTCATTTCCACGACGATGAGCGTGGAGACGGCGTGAGGGATGGAGTGGAGATGGAAGATTCCTTCGACACTTTCCGGATCGCTCACAACGATGCGCACGATGGCGGTGTCGGAGCTCGATTCGATGCTCGTCGCCAGAACGTCCACGTGATGCTCCGAAAGCAATCTCACGACATCAAGAAACGAGCCGACGCGGTTCCGGAGGAAGATAGAGAATTGCTTGACCTGACCGCTCGGGGGCTTTTGGGTGGTCTCGGATCGTTTGGTGGGTGGTGCTTCGGACGGCATTTTATTTGTAAGAGTAAACGAGGCAGAAGGCGCTGCGCTGGCCTTCTTTCGTGGTGATTTGGATATAGAACGGGCCGCTCACTTTCGGCGAGAAGCGTGCAGCAGCGCGGACTCCGTCGGAGTAGGGCTCCACTGCGAGCGGCTTTCCGCTTTCATCAAAAACGGCGATGGAAACGCCCTTGGCGCGCGCATGTGCGGCGACGGAAAACCAGTAGTGGTTGCCTGCAAAAAGATTCACCTGAACGAGCTTCGGTTCGCCTGCAGCAAGCTCGCCGCCCCAGTATCCATCGCGGATTTTAAAGCCATCGTTGCTCCACGCGCCGGCGAGTTCCAGGACATCGGCACGCGCGGCGACGATGTCGTCGTCGGTTGCGGCGTGGATCGTGAGGGCGGCTGCGAGGATTGCGATGAGGATGCGTTTCATTGTTCCTTGGTTGCGATGTCATTGACCATGGACTCCGCGAGGGTGTGGATCTTTTGCACATCCTCGACGGTGGGCGTCTGGTCGCTCGGAAATGCGACGGCTTTTTGCAGGTCAAACAGCGTGAGGCGGACGCGTTTGACCAGGGGATTGTCGGTCGCCTTTTCGGGCATGGCTGCAAGTTTGGTGACGAATGCGCGTGTGATGCCCGGCTGGCGGAGGATGCGTGCTGCGTCGGGCGTGTAGTTTTTAGCGATGTGCGCCGTGATGACTTCGGTGCCTCGCGCCCAGCCACCGAGGGT
>JAYSTZ010000428.1:0-8553 GCA_043719365.1 Verrucomicrobiaceae bacterium
GCTCGCCATCACCCGCAGCGGCGTGAAAAACTGGCACGTCGCCGTCCGCGAATGGAACGACCAGATCATCTTCCTCCGCAAGATCGTCCCCGGCGGCGCCGACAAAAGCTACGGCATCCAGGTCGCCCGCCTCGCCGGCCTCCCCGCCAAAGTCATCGCCCGCGCCAAAGACATCCTCAGCAACCTAGAGCGCCACGAACTCACCGCCGACGGAAAGCCCACCCTAGCCGAAGCCCCCCCGCCGCCGAAATTCGGCAAACCCCGCGGCAAGGTAGCCACCCGAAAAGCAAGAGAAGCGATGCCGGAGCAGCCGTCGTTTTTTTAGCTCCGGTCCGCGACAGTGTCAAAAAGGCGCTATTTTTTGTAAAGTATTGAAATTCGAGGAACTTAAACCTCCAACTCTGGGGTAAAAACCCCCTTCGTCGAGGGTCAAAACGACACCCGAAAGGCTAAAACCCCCACGCGCCGGGCTCAAACCTCGGCGCGCGGCAATTTTACCCCCGGCAACGCCGTCCCAAAGCCCGATTCCCGCCCAAAATGCCTCAACTACCGCGCTCCGAACTCCGCCCGAAGAGCAATAACTCCCCCCAGCGAAGCTCGCACCCGCAACCGAAGGGGTATTTTCGTCACTCGACACAACAACCCCGCCGTGCTCCCCTCGGACTACCGCGAACCACCACCACCACGAATATGCCAACTCCACATGCCAACAATACACTCCTCGTTTGCGGGGGGAGGATTTCAGGCCACTGAGATGCATTGTCTTTTTATAGCTTATGAATGACACTCCTTACAGCGACATCCGCGAAGAGACAGATGCTTCCACGGTCAGGCTTCTCATCCACAGTGGATGGATGGTGCTGGAGATTTACCGTCGCAAGCGCGAGGTCCGCTACAGCGACCCGAAGGAGTTCGAGGAATATCCCGTTTACATCCTCGGCAACACGGAAGGCGGTTAATTCGGACATAGCCGATACGCGATTACAGCATACAATAGTGTTACTCGCCCGCTCTTACGCCGAAGGCGTTTAAACACTCAGCCCAAGGTTGAGAGGAACGAGCTACCTTGGGAACGCATCACCAACGATGTTCTACCCTGAAAGGGTTCCATCGAGGCGCACGCTACGGATGGAACCCCTTCGGGGTATATGCCGCGCGGCGACATGACCCAAGGTAGCTCGTTCCTCGCAACCTTGGGCTGAATGATACAACGCTTTCAGCGTTCACTATTCATCCGCAACACACTGCGACAGAGTCGCGCGGGGGCGGCACTGAACAGATACTGCCTTGCGCTTTCGGCGCGCGGCGCGGCTATCCAGCGAGCATCCGCACGCGCTGGCTGGCGAGGGGAAGTTTCATCGTGAGCGAGAGGCCGGTGCCGGGGGAGTTGAGGAGTTCCATTTCGCCGCCGTGTTCGCGGATGATTCGGCGGACGATGAGGAGGCCGAGCCCGCTGCCGCCGGCTTTGGTGGTGAAGTAGGGCTCGAAGATTTTGCTCATTTCCGCCTCGGGGATTCCGCCGCCGGTGTCGGAGAATGTGATGCTGGCAAAGCGGTCGTCGGCGTCGGTGCGGACGCGGAGGATGCCGCCGCTTTTCATCGCCTGGAATGCGTTTTTGATGACGTTGAAGAAGACTTGTTTGATCTGGGTGCGATCGACTTCGAGGAGGGGGAGGTCGGAGCGGAGTTCGGACTCGACGATGATGTTGCGGTCGGCGATTTCGGCTTCGAGGAAGCGGATGCTTTCCTGGACGAGCTGGTTGAGGTTTTCGAGCCGGCAGTCCAATTGCGTGGGGCGGATCGCGCCGAGGAACTGGCGGATGATGGCGTCGAGCCGAGCGATTTCTTCTTTGGCGACATCGACGATTTTGGTGAGGTCTTTGCGCTGCGAGTCGGGGATTTTGCGGAGGCGGCGCTCGAGGAGTTGGAGGTGGATGTGGAGAGAGTTGAGCGGGTTTCCAATCTCGTGCGCGACGCCGGCGGCGAGGAGGGTGAGGGCGTTTAGTCGCTCGGTGTGGATGGTCTCTTCGGTGCTCTTGCGGCTTTCGGTGATGTCGCGGAGGATGACGGCGTAGCCAAGCAGGGCGCGCTCTTCGGAGTCCACGCGGAGTGGGGTGACGTAGAAGTTCAGGAAGCGGTTCATCGGGTAGAAGACCTCCATGTCGCGGGAGATGGTCTTCTCGGCCTGGGCGATGGCATTCCAGTCGAGGCCGCGGAGTTTTTCCGTGAGAAGGACGCCCATGGCGGACTCGCGGTCCATGCCGAAGAATTCGCCGGCGGCGCGGTTCAGGTAGGTGATGTGGCCGGTGGGGTCGGTGACGATCACTCCTTCGTGGAGCGCGTGGAAAATGGTCTCGAAGAAGCCTTTTTCATCCGCAAGCCGGAGGACGTAATCGCGCACTTCTTCCGGGCGCACGCGCCCGATGCGTTCGAGCAGTTTGTCGAGAAAGCCGGAGTTCATCGTGCGGGGAGTGTAGCGGCGGGATGATTGCGCGCACAGGAGGAAAAGGAGTGAATCACAATTGGCTTTCAATGCGGGGCGTTCTGATTTCTCTTCCGCGACCATGATTCTCGACGCGCTCGTCATCCTTGCCTATTTCGCCGTCATCATCGGCATCGGTCTCAGCCAGCGGAGCAAGAGCGGGAGTGTCGAAGGCTTCACGCTCGGCGACCGGCAAATCGCGTGGTGGGCCGTGCTCGCTTCCATCCTCGCGGCGGAGATTAGCGCGGGGACTTTTTTCGGTGCGCCGGGTGAAGGCTATGCGCTGAAAAACTACACGTATATCCAGCTCATAGTCGGCTACCTGCTGGCGCGCGTGGTGGTGAGCGCGGTGTTTATCCCGGCCTATTACCGGCACAACGTCATCTCCGTGTATGAGTTTTTGGAGAACCGGTTCGGGCCGATCACACGCAAGGCGGCGTCGTTCACATTTCTCGTCACGCGCACCCTTGCGAGCGGGACGCGGCTTTGGGTGCCGAGTATGTTGCTCGTGCTGGCGTGGCATCTCCACTACCCGGACGTGCCGCTGTCGCCGATGAAGGAGTTTCTTCTCACGGGCGGCGCGCTGGTTTTCGTGACGGTGGCGACGGCGTTCTACACATCGCTCGGCGGCATTCGCGCGGTGATTTGGACGGACGTGATTCAGATCATCGTGCTCGTCTGCGCCCTGAGCTTTTCGCTCATGTATTTGCTCGGCCATATCGACGGCGGCTGGGCTGGCGCGATGAAATTGCTCACGGGCGAAAAGGACATGGCGTTCGTCGATTGGGGATATTCCAAGGAGCCGAACGCGACGCTGTGGATGAACATCAAGAGCGTGCTCGAAACCGAATATACCGTGTGGGCGGCGTTCCTCGGCTCCACATTCGTGACGCTCGCGACGCACGGCACCGACCAGGACATGGTGCAACGGATGCTCACTGCGAAAAACAAACGGGAGAGCGCGAAGGCGACCATCCTCTCCGGGCTGGCGGACGTGCCCATCACGCTCATCGTGCTCACCATCGGCATCATGCTCTGGGCATACTACCAGCAGCACCCCGATACGCTTTTGCCGACCAACGACAAAGGCGTGGTCTTCGCGAATAAAGTGTTCCCGCATTTCATCCTCACCGTCATGCCCGCCGGAATCCGCGGGCTGGTGCTTGCGGGCGTGCTCGCCACGGCGATGGGCTCGCTGAGCACCGCGCTCAACGCACTCGCGACCAGCTACGTCCGCGACTTTCATTTCCCGGTGTTCGGCGAGCCAAAGACTGACAAAGGCCGCATCGGCGTTCTGCGGTTCGGCACGGTGCTTTTCGCCGGGTTGCTCATCGCGGTGGCGCTCGGAACTGCATGGGTCACGACGCACAATCCGAACCTGCGCATCCTACCAATTATCCTCGGCATCTTTGGCTACACGTACGGCTCGTTGCTCGGCGTGTTCATGGTCGGGCTTTTCACAAAGACGCGCGGCTCCGACACGGGCAACATCATCGCGATGATCGCGGGCTTCATCTTCGTGTCGTATCTCAGCGGTCTCGATATCGACGTGATGAAACTCATCAACCCCGGGAGCCCGCTGAAGCATCCCGACTGGGTGCCGATCATCGAGTTCCCGTGGCGCATCATGTTCGGAACGATCGTCACTTTCCTCGTCGCAGTCAGCTTTCCAAAACGCCGCGCATGAAAATCCTCGCCGCCCTCGCCCTGTCCGCCGTCACGCTTTTTGCAGCGGATGCGCAGAAGCAAAAGCCCGCCGAGCCGCAATGGCCAAAGCCCACGATGGCCGATGTCGCCTACGGCGAGCACCCGAAGCAAGTGCTGCATTTTTGGAAAGCCGAGTCCGATAAGCCCACTCCGCTGCTCTTCTTCATCCACGGCGGCGCATGGCAGAGCGGCGACCGCTCGTCGGGCCTCACCAACATGCTGGAGGGATTTTTGGTCAACGGCATTTCCGTCGTCTCTATCGAATACCGCTTCATTCGCGAGGCCGCTACTGACGGCGAAATCCCGCCCGTAAAAGGACCGCTGCACGACGCGGCGCGCGCTCTGCAATTTGTCCGCAGCAAGGCCGCCGAATGGAACATCGACAAAAAACGCATCGGCGCATCAGGCGGTTCGGCGGGCGCGTGCTCCAGCCTGTGGCTCGCCTTTCACGACGACCTCGCCGACCCGAAGAGCTCCGACCTCGTCGCGCGTGAATCGACACGGCTCTGGTGTGCATCGGTCACCAACGCCCAGACCACGCTCGACCCGCAGCAGATGCGGGAATGGACGCCCAACAGCAATTACGGCGAGCACGCATTCGGCTTTGTCGGCGACCCGGAAAAACACCTCTCACCTTTTGAAGACTTCCTCGCCAATCGAGGGAAAATCCTGCCGTGGATTGCGGAGTATTCGCCCTACGCGCTCGTCACTTCCGACGACCCGCCGATTCACCTTCTCTACCACACGCCGCCCGCGATGGGGCAGCCGCAGAAGGATCCCACACATACCGCGAACTTCGGCGTAAAACTTCAGGAAGCGCTGAAAGCGAAAGGCGTCGCGTGCGAGCTCGTGTATCCCGGCGCGTCAGATGTGACGCATCCGTCCGTTCAAGCGTACCTCATCGAGAAGCTGAAGCAGTAGCTTAAGCGCACCCGATTTCCAGCTCGCCCGCAGCGATCCGGCGCAGCACTGCGGGATAAAGGCGATGCTCTTCGACTTGGATTCGCGCGTGGAGGGTCGCGGCTGTGTCATCGGAAAAAACGGGCACTTCCGCTTGGGCAATGACTTCGCCGGTATCCATGCCGGAGTCCACAAAATGCACCGTGCAACCCGAGCGTGTGGCCTTCGCTTCGACGGCCTGTTTCCAGGATTCCAGCCCGGGGAACGCGGGGAGCAGCGACGGGTGGATATTGATGATGCGGCCGGGAAACGCATCGAGCAGCGGCGGCTTGATCATGCGCATGTATCCCGCGAGGACGACGAGCTCGACCCCGGCCTCGCGCAGCATAGCGGCGAGGCGCGTTTCGTTTTCCGGCTCCATCTTTGTCTTGAAGCGACCGGGCGCGACGAACTCCGCGCGGAAGCCGCGCTCGCGGGCAAGCGCGAGGATGCCCGCGTCTTCGATGTCGGAGATGACGATGCAAATCTCCGCATCGAGATTCCCCTCAGCGATCGCGTCTGCGATGGCGCGAAAGTTGGAACCTTTGCCGGAGCCGAGAATGCCGAGTTTGAGCGTGGATGACATGCAACTTCGTTCCTTATTCAGACAAGGCTCGTCTGAACACAGAATTGTACGTAGGACTCTCACGCATCATGCCCGACGGTTTCGACGAAGAACTCCGCGATCTCCGCGCACGCTCGCTTTTGCGGCGACTGCGGACTTTCGACTCGCCCCAGCAAACCACGGTTTCACAGGGCGGTCGGCAGCTCGTGAATTTTTCCTCGAACGACTATCTCGGCCTCGCCGCGGAGCCCGCGTTGCGCGAAGCGGCAAAGGCGGCGATCGATGAATTCGGCGTCGGCAGCGGTGCATCGCGGCTCGTTTGCGGGACACTCGCACCACACACGCGGCTGGAGGAAACGCTGGCAAAATTCAAAGGCACCGAGGCGGCGCTCGCGTTCTCCACTGGCTACGCGACGGCGGTCGGCACGCTCACGGCGCTGGCCCGCGAGGGCGATGTCATCGTGCTCGACAAGCTCTGCCACGCATCACTCATCGACGGCGCAAAGCTCAGCGGCGCGACGCTCCGCGTCTTCCCGCACAATCACCTCGGCAAACTCGAAAGCCACCTCGCATGGGCTCGTGAGCACGCACCGCAAGGCCGCGTGATCGTCGCGACCGAGGCCGTTTTTAGCATGGATGGAGATTGCGCGCCGCTGGCTGAAATCGTGGCAATCAAGAACCGCTACTCCGCGCTTCTGCTGCTCGATGAAGCGCATTCCGTCGGCGTGCTGGGGCGGAATGGTCGCGGTATGGCGGACGCACTGCGGCTCCACGGCGAGGTGGATATCCAGATGGGCACGCTGAGCAAAGCGCTGGGCGTCTCCGGCGGATATATCACGGGCTCGCGCAAACTCATCGAGTTGCTCGTGAATCGCGCCCGCAGCTTCATTTACTCCACCGCACCACCGCCCGCAATCGCCGCAGCAGCAACCGCCGCAGTAGAGTGGCTCATGACCGACGCCGGCGAACAACGGCGCGAAATGCTTTGGCGAAATCTCGCCCGACTCGGCGATGAATTGCCGCGCTCCTTGCTCGGCGAGCGACGTATTCAAAGCGCCATCGTGCCTGTGATTCTCGGCGAGGCAGAGCGTGCGCTCGACGCAGCGGAGCGGTTGCTGGAGGCAGGGTTTGTGGTTCCTGCGATTCGGTTCCCGACCGTTGCCAAAGATGCTGCACGGCTGCGTATCACCGTTTCTGCGAAACATACGCCGGAACAAATCTCGGCGCTCTGCGCAGCGCTCGGGCGCCTCGTGATTTGACGCCGGCGATTAACCGAGGAAATGCCACGCGATGACTGCGATCGCCGCCGCGAGAAGGATCCAGACAATTGGAGCGACCCCTCCGTTCTTGGTGCCCGTTTTTGAATAACCCTCCTTTTCTCGCAGGGAGTATGATTCCTCTATAGTCGTCCGCTCGGTGTTGACCTTCGGTTTCCCAACAGGAAGATCCTTGAGCGGCAACTCCGCCTGGGGCTGGGCGACGGGGTTTTTCTCCACGACGAACGCCGCTGTCGGCTTGCGTGCCGTCGCCTTTGAAGCTGCGATTTCTGCTTGCACCTTGCCGGGCGGCTTCGGCCTGACGGGCACCGTGTTCGCTTCGGGTTCCGGAGATCGCTCAGCCATGGACTTCGGGGCAGGCACCTCAAGGAATGTGCGCTTCCGTTTCTCAAGATCGATCTTCCGGTCGAGGTAGGCCTTCTGACGTTTTGCAAAGTCCGCCATCTGCCCCTTTGGCGCAGCGGCCCCGGCTTCGCCAATCGATTTCCGGAGCTTTTCAATGGCCACGGCCTCGGTTCTGAGATCGGCCTCAGCCTGGGTAAGACTTTGGCCGGTATTTTTTGCAGGAGAAGCGAGAGCACTCATTGGTAGTCGTTCAGAAATGAATAGCAAACATGTGAGCATTCCTCAGGCCGGGCTAAAAACAATTTTGCATCCTTGCCGCAACGGCCGTTTTGTGTGAATACCGCCCTCTCTCTAGCCGACTAACACGACACTATGAAAAATCTCTTCCTTGCACTCATCTTCAGCGCAGCAATCGCGAAAGCTCAGAATGCCCAACCAGCGGCCCCGCCCGCACCGCCGACTCCGCCTGCCGCTCCTGCGGAGCCTGCGCCACCAGCCACTCCAGTGCCGGCGATTCCACCGCCAGCCGGCGACGTGAAACCAGCAGGGAAGGCAGAAAAGATGAAACCGCTCGCGCCCGGCGACCAGAAATTTGCGAAAAAAGCATCCGAGGTCCTACAGTATCAAATCAAGCTCGCCGATCGCGCGAGAACGATGAAAGAAGACGCGGAGCTCGCTACCTGGGCCGGAGCAAAAGCCAAGGAGCTGACCGAGAAGTGGACACCCTTCGCAACGATCTGCGGCAAATACGGCTACACCGATGTGGCTACCGACATCTCCAAGAAAGAAACCGGTGAAATCGGGAAGCTCAGCAAGGCGAAGGCAGAGAAGTTCCGCCAGGAGTATCTGGAGCTTTTTATGAAAGAGTCGAAGAGCGCCCTGCGGGATATGGAGAATGCGCCGAAGATGGTGCAGAATCCGGAACTCAAAACGTGGGCGGAAGGCTTCGTATCGGTTCTTAAGGCCAATGCGCCTGAAATCGAGACGAAGTACAAAGACGAAAAGAAGCGCAAGTAGCCTTGCGCTACTTCGCCCCGGACATTGCCGCCCGCAACAGCAACTCGCTGTAGCGGGCGGTTGTTTTTTCCCAAGTAAACGTTCGTCCGTATTCGGCGAGCTTCGCGGGATCGAGTTTGGCCGAGAGCACTTCCAGCACGCCTTCTGCGAGTTGTGCGGGGCCGGGCGTGATGAGGCGTCCGTAGTTTTCGTTGAGCACTTCGGGGATTCCGCCGACGCGAC
>JAYSTZ010000429.1:0-3542 GCA_043719365.1 Verrucomicrobiaceae bacterium
TTCCAAAGCCTCCTCAATTTCACGCCGCAAAAAGCCCGGCTCCAATTCCATCAGGGGGATGGTGTGCGTTCCGACCAAGCGGAGATCGTCGCCTTCATAAACGCCGATGTTCAATATCCCACTTGATTTAATCGAAACGAACCAAACTGCCGGCGCGAGTTGCAGACTCACCTCGTCCAGTCCGTCGCCACGAATGACATGCACGGCCTGCTGGTAGGAGATGAAGAGAGTAACGAGTTTTTCCCAAGACATGTGAATTGCAGGTTTCGCGCGGCTATTTTTTCTTCGCGGGTTTCCCTTTCTTCGGCCTCTTGCCTCGCGGAATCGGTGCCCGCCTTCGTTCCATCGTTCTGTCCAGAAAGTCGTTGATCTTTTCCAGTGGATCGACGCTCGGGAGGAGGTCGTTGAAGGTCACTTTGAAGACGCGCACAAAATACAGTTGCTGGAAATCGCTGACATGAACCAAGCGGCATTCGATCTTCAAGAGTTGGCTGCGATCAATATCCCAACCGGCAAGCTGCAACCTCACCGCCAGGTCGGATTGACTCCAACCGAGACGGTCCCGCCTTTTCCTGATTTCCGCTCCAATGAGATTCTTATACAGCATGCCGCTGCGCGCGGCATGAGCAGTATCGGCAGCGGTTTCGGCATGTGCGCCCGTTTGGGCGCAAAATGAAACGCACAGCACGTTTGTGGTTTCAGTCCCCTCCTTGTCTGCCTTCGACGGACGTGCCACGAAGGTTCGCGCCTTGGGTTCAAGGCGCCCTACGCAAACCCCGCGGTTCTGGGGCGGGGCGAATGTGCGAAATCGCGATCCCGATTACCCGCCGACCTGCGCACGCTGCGCAAACCGTTTCTGAAAAGTAGCCGCCCTCCATTCTCGCCGTGCGAGTCAATCCAGTCCCTTGTGCAAATCCCGCCACTTGCAGCGAAGCGCGGCTTGGAAGCGCCCGAGGTAATCGACGGTCATATTCCAAGAGCCGGCTTCAATCCGCTGCAACGAGCGCAGGTCAACTCGGCGCGTTCCGCCAGTTGTTCCTGCGTCAGTTTCGCACGCAGCCTGAGACGGTGAATGTTGCGAGCGATGACGTTGTGTGGTTTTAGCGGCTCTGCCACCCGTCATTAAATGCCGTATGGCGGTGCTCTTGAGAGCGGTAGGATATGCCTCATTCTGCATTTGCACCGCGAATGGCAGCCTGGATCGTTTCGGCGAGATCGTCAGAATCTCACGAGGGCAACGCCCCATCCTCATGTCGGCGCTGCCAGAGAGTTCAATTTCAATGGAGTCGAAAACTCGCGGCTCCAGCTTCGGAACGCTCAACGCTCCGGGGTTGTTTCCGGCGGCTTGAATAACTCGCAGACGAGTTCTTCACAACCGGCGCGGCTAGAGCCGGACATTTTTCTCCGGTGTCCTCGCCGCGCCGGTTGCCGCCGCCAGAACAACCCGGATGCGATCGTTTGGACTGCGATGGAGTTCCTCATGCGATCCGCCGCATTTGCTTTGCAAACCTGCGCCAGAACCAGCGCAAGGCGCGGGCGACATGGTGCTACGAATCTTCGCATCATGAAGATTTTGACGCATCGGAATGTAGTTGGACCGGTCATCAGCCGATTGCGGCGCAAGCGGGGTTGGACGCAGGCCGATTTTGCGGTTCATCTTCAGCTTGCTGGCTGGAATATCAGCCGGAGCGGGGTCGCGAAAATGGAAGCACAGCTTGCGAATGTCGGCGACCGCGAGCTTTGCTATCTGCGGCAGGTCTTGCGGGTGGACGTGAAAGAATTGTTCCCGCCGCTCGATCCTCACAAGTCCATCCGCGAAGGGATTGCCGAGTTGTTGAACAAAGAGCCTGCGGGAGCCCTGGCCACTACGTGATACGGATTTGTTGGCCTTCCGACTTTCCAGAACGATTGTATGCTCCGCGTCGAAATTCCAGATGCCCTGCTGATCCGCGCCGTGAGCGATGCGGTCGAGCGGCAGCTTTCACGCATCAACGAATTCACCGGTTACGTTGATCTAAAAGGAGCCTGCAAATACCTATCCGTGGGCGAATCGCAGTTCAAGGAATGGGTGCGGCTTGGCTACATCCACCCGCGCAAAGTCAGCTCCCATCTCGTGCGTTACCGGCTCAAGGAACTCGAGAATTTCATGGAGGATTTCCTGATCAAATCGCGGGCTTAGGCGGCGCGTTGGAGTGTTGGTTCTGAGGTTTTGTCCGCAGCGCGATTCAGCATCGGGAGCACGGAGAACCACTCCGTTGCCTGCTTTTCCGTCACCAGTTCTCGATAGTTGCGGAAGAGCATCGTGGGCGAATTTCCCATCTCCAAAGCCACCCGTGCCGCATCTTTGATGTCGGCCAGCCGGTAGCTGGCATAGCTGTGCCGCAAGGCGTTCGGCTTCCAGGTGAATTCAACGACCTCATCACCTTCTGTGATGCCGCGCTTGCAGAACCGCTTCCGAGCCTCGCAGAGGACATCGTTCCTCGTGTAGCCGACGACATGGCCGGATTTCTGCCGGAGCGGCAGCAGCCACGCCGCGAGCGCGGGCAGCAGCGGCACAAGCCGGCGTGAGGCGGTCTTGGCCTTTTCCGCTGCAACCTCAATGAATCCTTGCTCAAAACGAATGTCCGCCCAATCAAGCCGCATGGTTTCCTGACTTCGCAGCCCAGCCAGCGCGCCAATGGCGAAAAACGGCAGCAGTTTTGCCGGAGCATGAGAGAGCAGCAATCGCAGCTCCTGCGGCGTGTAGATTTCAATCGCGCCTTCTCCGAAGTTGGCCGCTGCCACGTCCTCGACGACCGTCGGTTCATTGCGAGGCAGGTAGCGTTTTCCTCGGGCGTAACGGAAAAGCTGGAGGACGGCGTTGCGGTAATTGTTCCGCGTGCGGCCACTCACTTTGAGACCGTTCAACCAGACCTCGATTTCATGCGTGCTGACGAGATCAATGCGGCCGGGAAACGACGACGCGAATTTGTTCATCCGGTATTTCCGGTCTTCCAAGTGGAAAAAACCCGCACCCTCAACACGCTTTGATGTGAGGAATTCGTCGGCAACTTCCGCGACCGTCTTCGTGATGATGCGAGGCGTCTTGCCGCGTCCGGCGATCCACTCCTCAACCGCCGTCAGCAACGACACGGTGAACGGCGCGAGCTTGCCTTTGGCAAGCCGGTAATCCTCGACTTCGGCGAGCGTCATCGGTTCCTCGTGCGCCCGGCCCGAAGCGATTTGAGCGATGAGCCTGCGGGCTTCGATTTTTGCCGCTTCGAGCGAAGTTCGCGTAATTCTTTTTCGCTTCTCTCCGAGAAGCATATCGACGCAATAGCGCCCGTCTGAGAACTCGTAAATTGGAACTGAGATGTTCCCCTCTTTGACTTCGATGCGTTTCGTTTTCACAGAGGAAAACCTACCGATTTGTCACGTTTTTGTCACGCCAAATCTCGAATCGACCGGGAACCCTTATGAATGCAAGTGACCCTAACGGGATTCGAACCCGTGTTACTCCCGTGAAAGGGGAGTGTCCTAACCACTGGACGATAGGGTCTTTT